>NZ_JBFGZY010000174.1:0-7459 GCF_041586535.1 Psychromonas sp.
AACGCAGCGCAGGACGCTTTTAGATGAACCCGTAGGGCAGCATTTGCTCGAGCTTTCTACTTCGTTATCGCCAGCTTATGTAGAACAACTACACTACGCAGGCTCTGCCTTGTATAAAACACGAACAAATTGCTGCAAAAACACACGCGAAAGGTCAACAGACCCTAGCACTATTATCTCAGCACTGAAAGTGCCTCAAATAGGTAGAAATTGTTCAGGAACCCCCTATGACCGATAAAACTCTTCTTCATCTATTAAGTAACAATAACGAATTTGCTACCCGTCACAATGGGCCGAACGCAGCACAGCAGGAAGTAATGCTAGAGACTATCGGCGTACACAGTGTTGAACAGCTTATTAATCAAACTGTGCCCGGATCAATTCGCCTATCCAAGTCAATGAAATTAGCACCGGCACAAAGCGAATCAGAGATGCTGACTGCATTAAGGACGATAGCCAACAAGAATGTGGTTAACCGGAGCTTTATCGGGCAGGGATATTACAACAACTTAACCCCTGATGTTGTACTGCGTAATGTGCTGGAAAATCCTGGCTGGTATACAGCTTATACCCCTTATCAGCCGGAGATATCTCAGGGCCGTCTGGAGTCATTATTAAACTATCAGCAAATGGTTATGGATTTAACCGCAATGGAGTTGGCTAATGCGTCGTTATTAGATGAAGCCACTGCTGCCGCAGAATCAATGACCCTGTGTAAACGAGCGGGCAAAAGTAAGAGTATGGCTTTCTTCGTGGCTGATGACGTTCACCCGCAAACCATAGACGTGGTGCGCACCCGCGCAGAATATATAGGTTATGAGATTATCATGGGTGCAGTTGAAGAGCTTGATAATCATGATGTATTTGGAGCCCTACTGCAGTACCCGGGCACCACGGGTAATGTTCAGGATCTCAGCGAGATTATCGATAAAGCGCATAACAAAAAGACTCTGGTGGCTGTTGCCTCTGATTTATTAGCATTAACAGTGCTTAAAGCACCGGGTGAAATGGGCGCAGACGTTGTGATTGGCAGTGCACAACGTTTTGGTGTGCCAATGGGATTTGGTGGCCCGCACGCCGGTTTCATGGCGACCAGAGACAAATTCAAACGCACTATGCCCGGCCGCGTTATCGGAGTTTCTAAAGACAGCAAAGGCAAGCAGGCGTTGCGCATGGCAATGCAGACCCGCGAACAGCATATCCGCCGTGAAAAAGCGACTTCCAACATCTGTACAGCTCAGGCTCTGTTAGCTAATATGTCTGCCTTTTATGCCCTTTATCACGGTCCCAAAGGGCTGCGTAAAATAGGACGCCGCGTGCATCATCTAACTGCCATTTTAGCAGCCGGGTTACGCAGTGAAGGGATAGAATTAGCCAGCCTGCACTTCTTCGATACGCTCACCCTGAATACCAATGAGCACAGCAAAGCGATTTACCACCGCGCGCTGGCCGAGGGCATGAATTTACGCAAATTCCCTACGCCTGATAATATCCCGGTACAATTGGGTGTCAGCCTTGATGAAACAACAACCGTTAAAGACGTTGAAGATTTATTACTGGCCATTACCGGTAAACCTCTCCTGGTTGCAGACTTTGAAGCGCAGGTAGCCGGCGATGAATTTGAAGCTATACCTGTATCATGCCGTCGCACCAGTCAGTACTTAACGCATCCGGTATTTAACCAATATCACAGTGAAACCCAGATGATGCGTTATATGAAAAAACTGGAAAATAAAGATTATTCGCTGACCCACGGTATGATCCCGCTGGGAAGCTGTACCATGAAACTCAATGCCGCAGCGGAAATGCAGCCCGTTACCTGGCCTGAATTTGGCCAAATGCACCCTTTCGCACCTACAGAGCAAAGCTTTGGTTATCAGGAGCTGGCTGAAAAATTAACTGAGATGCTTTGCGAAATAACCGGCTACGATGGTTTTTCACTGCAACCTAACTCCGGTGCGCAGGGCGAATATGCCGGTCTTATCGCCATTCAGCGCTACCATCAAAGCCGGGGGGACAATCATCGTAACGTTTGTTTGATTCCAAGCTCGGCACACGGCACAAACCCAGCCACAGCGGCAATGGTATCAATGAAGGTGGTGGTAGTCGGCTGCGATCCACAGGGTAATATCGATCATGCCGATTTAAAAGCTAAGATTGAAAAACACCGGGAAAATCTCTCCTGCATCATGATCACCTATCCTTCTACACATGGCGTTTATGAAGAAGGCATTCAGGAAGTGTGTGAATGGGTGCATGAGGCCGGCGGTCAGGTCTACCTCGACGGCGCAAACATGAATGCACAGGTTGGATTGACCAGCCCGGGTTTTATCGGTTCGGATGTCTCGCATCTTAACCTGCATAAAACATTCTGTATTCCTCACGGCGGCGGCGGCCCGGGCATGGGCCCAATTGGTGTAAAAAAACACCTTATACCTTTCCTGCCGGGGCATATTGAAGTAACGGAGTCTGCTGATAGCAAACATTACGCAGTATCAGCAGCGGAATTAGGCTCGGCTTCTATTCTGCCTATCTCATACGCTTATATTGCCATGATGGGAGAGCAGGGATTAACCGAGGCCACTAAACTGGCGATTTTAAACGCCAACTATGTAATGGAGCGTTTACGTCCGCACTATCCGGTGCTGTTTATCGGTAAACAAGGGCGCGTTGCTCACGAATGTATTATTGATATCCGCCCTATCGAAGAGAGCTGCGCTATTTCAGGTGAAGATGTGGCTAAGCGCTTGATGGATTATGGTTTCCATGCACCAACTATGTCCTTCCCGGTGCCCGGTACGTTAATGATTGAGCCTACTGAATCAGAAGATTTAGCTGAACTGGACCGCTTTTGCGATGCCATGATTGCCATTCGTGACGAAATCAGACAGGTAGAAAAGGGTCAGTGGTCGGCGACGGACAATCCGCTGGTGAATGCACCCCATACACAAGCTGATTTAATGGTGGCTGAATGGACGCATGATTACAGCCGTGAACTGGCTTGTTTCCCGTCTGCTCAGACAAAAGACGCAAAATACTGGCCAACAGTAAACCGGGTTGATAACGTCTTTGGTGACCGTAATTTAATCTGCTCATGTCCGAGCATTGAAAGTTACATTGAAGAATAACACCTGCTACGGGTAATTATACCAATTCCGATAATTAGATGATCTATTTAGGCGTAGAAAAAATGGATGAAAGCAAGGCATTGATTGCAGTAACTAGTTGTTCTAATTATACAAAATCGTATGGAACGATTTTGAACAGCTTTAGCTGGCCACAAAGTGGTGAAGAACAGGACGTTCTGAATCAAATCAATAACAAAGACTAAAACGTATTTTTATGTCTGGCGAGCATTCATTTTAACAAGCATAAATGAATAGATAATTATCGGATTTGGTATTATATGCCATCGACAAACTTAATACGGCAATTCACCATGTATACGTGCGGTGAAGTTAACGTAACAGAGACTTCACATAGGCTTCAATTTCCGCTACCTGACAGTTGTCAAAAAAACACTGCTGGAAGCGTTCACCGGAGACAGCCGTTTTCACCAGTTCCTGGTCGATAGCTTTCAGCGTATCTAAATAATCATCTTTTAGCATAGCGGCTTTAACATCGTTTAAAATTACCGCATTACGTTGCTGCGGCTCCGCACGCTCGAGAGGATAGCCCTGGCCGAGCTCACCGGTAGTGAAGGCTTTTTCAAAGATATAACGAAGATTAATTTCAGCTCCCCAACCGTACCCTTTGGCAAAAGCCGACGCCAGCGCGTTGCCATTATTGATTTGGTTAAACAGGAATGCATCCGATGGTTCCAGACAATAACCGCACACTACACCAGGGGGGATGTTAAGAGACATCATGCTCCCTGGCCGGTACCACAACCTGCCACAACAAAATTTACCGCTTTTGAATTGAGAAGAATACTCGCCATAATCCCCAGATGAATATCAGTCAGGTGATGATCGTTTTCATCACTCATGCCCACGTTGTAAACAGGGTAATCCAGTGCACTGACAACATCCTGTAGTTCTCTGTAAACTACTGTGTTTTTGCCTGCTTGACTGTTTTCCATCATTAATGCAATTTTCAATCGTTTCTCCTGCAGAATTAACCGTAAGTTTAATAAATGTAAAAGGCGGTTGGTAATTTGACTTCTATGGCCTTGAGTTTCTTTTCCTGGATACGTGTTTAACTATTGTCAATTACCACATCTATACCCATGTTACTTCAAAATGCTTTGTCAGGCACGAGCTTGGAAATCAGAGCAAGGCGCAACATGAGGTAATGGCTACTCCCTTTTCGATTGCTGCAACGCAGAGCTGGTTTTCGAGCTCGCGCCCCGTAGGGCAAGGGAAATTGCACCAATCTGCTTTGTTATAAAATCTCTCTGTAGAATAACTAGACTTCAATTTTATGCCTGGCATCTCGGCACAATTGACCTTGCTGACTTTGCATCTTGAAGTATCATGGGTATAAGTACTGCATGGGAACTAAGGTATTTTCAGCCATCAGCTGATAACCCGCAGGTCGAACTCAAAATGGCAGAAAGCTTAGCTTAGTCATACATCAACTTGCTGGCTTTATTCAAATCAAACTCGTTAAGAGAGTTTCTCGCCAGAAGCCGGAATGGCAGCATTTTCACTATTTCTTCAAAGGGTTGAACTGCAAATGCCCAGAATATTGAAGCGTCAAAGGCCAAAATAATTAACGCACAGAGTGGAATGGCGATCAGCCATTGTCCGGTGAAATTGATTTTGAATACCGCGGTGGTTTTACCCAAAGCACGCAGTACATGCCCGTGTACGGTGTTATAACCACGCACAACAGGTAACAGAATATAAAGTGGCGCGATTACCGTTAACGCTTGATAGGTTGCCGGATCCAAATCGGGATATAGATCACCAATAACAAAGCTCAGTGCGACAAAAAAGAAAGCAGACAAAATAGAAATAACAACAGCCATATCAATACTGGTATCGACATTTTTCCTCAGATCATCCATCTGTTTTGAGCCAATGGCCTGGCTAATCGTTATTGCAGAAGAGTGCGCCCATGCAGTAATAAACTGTGTACCGGAACGAAGCCATGGCATAACCAGCGTAATGGCAACGTAGGCATTAATATTAAGTTGTGAGTAAAGCAGCTGATAGATGGTCGCTCCGATAGAAAGCATGGTGACATTCGCTGCAACAGGAAAAATCTCTTTAAAATGATGATGGATGTTGGTTTTTAATCCAGAACGAAAGGTATTAAATGATAACTGAATACTCTTATCGTAGTGTATATATAGGTACAGATAGAGTGACCGAATAAGGATCGCGATGACGCTACCAATAGCTGCCCCCTGAACGCCCAAGCCATGCCAATCCCCCCATCCGTGAATAAACAGATAAGACGAAAGTGCATTGATAGGTAACTCAATCAAATACCCCCTGAAAGGAACTTTGGTTCTACCCAGGCCGTTGAATAAAGCCGTAAAAACTTGTGTCAGCGCAGTAAATAAAACCAGATACTTAGCAATATTAAGGTAACTTGAGATCTTCAGGTGGAGTGACAGATCATTCGTCAGAGTTTGAATTAAGACCTGGTCAAACAGCGTAAGCACAGCCCAAAACAGAAAAGCGATCAGGAAGTTGATGATAAGCCCGGATAAAAATGCTTTGTTAAGAGAAGATTGAACGCCGGAGCCGACCGCCCGGCTGAGTACCAGTTGCGTACCGTTTGCCAGTGCCATTTGAATGCCAAGAATGAAGGCAATAATGGTTGTTGCGATTCCCATGGCCGCAAGTGGAACCTCTCCCAAGGGAGAGACTAATAAGGTGTCTATCATAAGCATCGACTGCATCAACAAAGCATTAAGTGCCAGCGGCCAGGCCAGAGAGATATTTTTTTTAAGGTAAGATTGGGAAGACACGAAAAAAAACCTTATTTTGTTAGAGTTACTGACCCAAGTACCACTTCGCGGTTATTCCCGGCATGGTATTTTTTAATGACCACCGGCACAAGCATCAAGCATTTGCGACCAAAGCAAGCTTCTGGTTCTCATCATCAAGCAGCATTCGGGAAGCCGCTCGAGCCTGAATAGCATTGCCGGTCATGATCGCGTCATAAATGGCCTGATGCTCGGCGAGGCAGAATCGCTCCCCTTCTGATGAACGATCGATAAACTGTTTAAAAATCGTTTCCAGAAGATGCCCAAACGGAATATAGAACTGATTCCCCGTCGACAGGAAAACTGTCTGATGAAATTGATGATCATTGATTATCCATTCCTGGTAATCGATATGATTTGCAGCAAGGGTCATCTTTTGAAATAACAGGGACAGTATTTTACGTTGTTCCAAGGTGGCATTTATCGCGGCGAGCGCACAAGCCTCCGGCTCTATTGCTTTTCGAAGCCCTAAGAACTGCGCTAAAAATGGCTGGGTATCTTCGATATCTTCTATCCAGTCAAGGAGTTGAGAATCAAGAAAGTGCCAGTTGGAGCGGGGAAGAATGCGCGTGCCTACTTTGGGCTTGGATTCAATCAACCCTTTTGCCGAAAGTAGTTTGGTCGATTCGCGCAATGCAGTTCGGCTGACGCCAAACTGATCACATAACTCCATTTCACTCGGCAATTTTTGATTTTCTTTCAGTTCACCGGACAAAATTTTACAGGCTATCTGCCTCGCTATCTGGACATGAATACGGCGGCCTGAATGTGCTAATGTTGAGAATATGGGCATGAAGCAACCTTATAATAAAGAGTTGAAGCAAAAAATAGGTATCAGAAAACCGCTCAAACAGACTTTTGTTTACACCCGGGATAGGCTCTCGGATACCACTGCAGCGGCGCCACAATCATCAGCCGGGAAAAATTAGTGAGCGTTGCTGCAGCTGCTTCTAAACTGCGAAACAATCCATTAAGCTCTCCTCTGCGATCAATTTTGCGACTGGGTAAAATCTAGTATGTCCACCCAAACGATCCGCGTAGTAAATTAGAACAGTCGGCATGAAAGACTAACCCCAGAGATTACTTATTATATTGTATTACAATATAATATAATAAGTGAGTGATGAAAATATAAAAAACTGAATTTTCCAACAGCCAGCTTAATTTTGAGAGGCCGGTCAACTTATATATTTCGCATTAAGGAATTTGTTGGCGATTAAGCGATAGGTCGACGGGCTTAAAGCCCCGGTATATGGAAGTAGATTGGCAGATAAGCCCCGGAAGAAAATCCCCCCCTCTTTTGTCAAGATGAACTACCAGGGTATTGGCAGGAGAGGCTTTAGGTCCTGTTGATCTTTCGTGGTTGATTTTTGTTCCATCTAAAAGCGTTCTGAGCAAGGCGCGAGGAGCGAAGCATAGTTATTCTATGTAAACGACGAGCAACGCAGCGCAGGACGCTTTTAGATGAACCCGTAGGGCAGCATTTGTTCGAGCTTTCTACTTCGTTATCGCCAGCTT
>NZ_JBFGZY010000175.1:0-7396 GCF_041586535.1 Psychromonas sp.
ATACCAAATCCGATAATTATCTATTCATTCATGCTTGTTAAAATGAATGCTAGCTAGACATAAAACTACGTTTTAGTCTTTGTTATTGATTTGATTCAGAACGTCCTGTTCTTCACCACTTTGTGGCCAGCTAAAGCTGTTCAAAATCGTTTTATACGATTTTATGTAATTAGAACAACTAGTTACTGCAATCAATGCCTTGCTTTCATCCATTTTTCCTACGCCTAAATAGAGCATCTAATTAACGGAATTGGTATTACTACGGGCTGGTTCAGCATGCCTCCCTTTATTGTATCTGCAGTTATCGTCTTGCTGATTTATCTATCTTGAGGTAGTTTGGGTATAAAACGATGCAATGCTACTATGCGCTGTGCTGGAACAATGAGATATGGAAATGAATATGAAAAAAGAAACACAGATTGTTTGTTTGGGGCGTGATAAAAAATGGACAAAAGGGGTTATTAATCCACCCGTTTTTCGTGCATCCACAATGTTATTCGAAACCATGGAAGAGATGCATTTTGCTGCAAAAAATAAAACCAATGGTGAAATGTTTTATGGGCGCCGTGGCGGACCAACGCACTTTGCCTTTCAAGCGGCTATTGCTGAGCTTGAAGGCGGTGTCGGTACTGCTTTATACCCTTCCGGTGCAGCAGCCATCAGCAGTTCATTATTGTCTTTCCTGAAAGCGGGTGATCACCTGTTAATGGTGGATAATGCTTACGAGCCGACGCGTGCTTTATGTGATGGTTTACTGGCCGGGTTTGGTATCGAAACCACTTATTATGATCCGTTAATTGGCGCGGGCATTGGTGAGTTAATCCGCCCTAATACTAAAGTATTATTTCTTGAGTCTCCCGGGTCAATCACCATGGAGGTGCAGGACGTACCGACATTAAGCCGTATTGCCCATGAACATAATATGATTGTAATATTGGATAATACCTGGGCCTCTCCTATTAACTCGCGCCCATTTGAGATGGGAGTGGATATATCCATTCAAGCGGCGACTAAATATATTGTCGGTCATTCCGATGTTATGATGGGGACTGCCACCGCCAATGAAAAATATTGGCCAATATTACGCGAGCAGAGCTACTTAATGGGCCAGTGTACTTCTCCCGATGATGTATATTTAGCCAGCCGCGGATTGCGTACTCTCGGGGTGCGTATGGCCCAGCATGAAAAAAATGCATTAACCGTCGCAAACTGGTTAGCGACCCGCCCGGAAGTTGATCACCTTCGCCATCCTGCGTTTGCAAGCTGTCCCGGTCATGAATTCTTTGAGCGTGATTTTAGCGCCAGTAATGGTTTATTTTCATTTGTCTTAAAAGAGGGGAACTTGGAATCTGTTACCGCTTTGGTTGAGAATATGCGTTATTTTAAAATGGGCTTTTCATGGGGAGGCTTTGAAAGTCTTATTTTGGGCGTATTCGGTATCAATAAAATACGCACGGCCACTGACTGGGATGAAAGTAAGCCGTTGATCCGTGTGCATATCGGCCTGGAAAATGTTGATGATCTGATTGCTGACCTGGAAGCCGGATTTGCCAGGATGAATAAAGTATTAGGTGAATAACCCCAGCTATGGATAAGCAAATCGATACAACACCGTTATTTTCGTGTATTTCTGCGTTAAATCATCTCCCAATAGCCAACTATTGCTTCGATGACTTGTCTTGAGCTCCACAAAACTTTAATGTTTTGATATTAACATCAGTTACGATTTTATTATCCAGAACTGATGTTAAATAACAGTACGTTAGCGGTATCAATAGAGCGCCGACAGTAGCAAGAGTGTTTCCGGACCCTTGCTACTATTAACTGCTGCATGAAATGGAAAATAACCAGCTATCGCTCAATCAAATGCGTTGAGCTGATTTTTTTGAGATTAGTTTGGTATTAAATGAATCAGGCGGTTATTTGATAAATACGCTGTATCAACCAACTGCAGATTGTTATATTGGATCAGATGGCGTAACCCGTCGATATAATCCTGTCCACGCTCTGAATATTTGTCCAGTGTGCCGGCTAATTCAAGACCGGTAATATTCTTATCTTTAGCTCGTATTTCAGCCCGTACCCTGCGTAATTTTTGATAAGCATTGCCTGTATTGATATTCAACATGTAAGCTTCAACTGATTCAAGCGGGCTGTCAAAACGGGCCACACCATAATTTCCTAACTCTTTACGCTGCCGTTTAGGTTTCATACCGTTGCCGCTAAAATCCCATTGACCAAAAAAAGCATTGCCCTCTTTTGCAAAACGGGATGTCCCCCAACCGCTTTCCTCTGCGGCTTGCGCCAGCGCAAGGGAAGGGGGCAGAATATCCACTTTTTGCAATAATTTTTTACGCATTGCAGTTGTCAGTATCCCCTTTCTGTTTTTTATCAGACGATATTTAAGCGCAATTTTTTTTAGTTCAGGTGAGTTTAAGGCACTGCTTTTAACTATTTCCCGTTCCCGGAGAATATTTTCATTGGCAATTAAAATAAGCGGTGCCATTAAGCGAAAAAAGAGTGATTTTTTAGTTTTTACGGGGAGGTTTTCAGAAGCAGTTTGCCAGTGCTCACCAACTTCTGCAAAGGTGATACGGGGCAACTCCCGTTGGCCACTTTCCCAACTTTCGCTACTGTACTGGTATTTATCAAATAATGCATTTAATTCGTCCACCGAACTGACGGTTACCTGCAGAGGTGCTTTGCTGATCGGCTGGATATCGGCATGAGACTTTGCTTTTGCTGTTTTGGTCTTTGCGGTTGTGACAGTTTTATCTGGTGTCGAGCAACCGCTTATTATGAGCGAGATGGTTAACGCTAATGCGCATATCATGCGAAATAAGTTGTTTTTCATTTGCTTGTTCCTAAGGATAATGAAATGTAAAACGTGTTCCTGCCTTTCATCCTGCAAACGCTGCCCGAAGGGGGCGGCTAAAAACGTTTTACTCTTTATTGCGAGGTATTTGATTAAAATGCTTTTATTCCGTACGAAAATCAACCACGAAAGATAAACAACCCCTAATTTTTCCTTTATTCGTCTAATAAAAAAACAATTTTAACAGATAGTTATGATCTATGGCAGATTTTTGCATCCGATCATAAGCTGGTGAGATGTCAACACTGACTGATAGCGCGTGATAAAGCTTTAAAGAGGGGGGCTTATAAAGCCGGTTTTTTGAAAGCGTTTGATTTGAGTTGCTGGATCAATAATCCGCTGATAATAAAGATTAAACCGATAATAGTTGCCGGATAAATAGGTTCTTCAATAATGATATTTAGCAGCAATAAAGAAACAAAGGGGGAGATGAAAATCAGGTTACTTATTTTTGCCGTATTTTCAGCATAACGAAGTGCGCTGAGCCAGGCAACAAAAGCAAAACCCATTTCAAATAAACCGATATAAATAGCGCCAACCCAACCTTGCCAGTTCGGCGGCATATTAAAATCACTTATTATTGGCGTTGCGATAAGCACAGCAGGGAAGCCCAGTAAAAAACATAATAACAAAGAGACGATAGGATCGGCGTTGTTTTTGGTATTCAATATCCAGTACATTGCCCATAAAAGGGTGCTAAAAAGTGCCAGAAATACACCCGGAAGGCTAGTGAAATCTAATGCAAAAACATCACCCTTGGTCGCAATAATCAAAGCACCACTGTATGCCAGTAAAATAGCTATGGCATCTTTTGCAGTGAGTTTTTGCCCGAGAAAAGGCACCGCTAAAATACTTAGTGAGATAGCCCAGGTATAGTTTAACGATTGCGCCTGTTGCGCCGGTAAAAGGTCGTATGCCTGGAATAAAATAAGATAATAAAAAAACGGATTAATTAATCCCAGCAGCAGAAAATATAAGGGTTTTTTTACAAAGTAAACTTTTAAAAGGTGTAATTTTTTCTGCTTATGACAGATTCCGGTTAAGGCTAAAATAGTAGTCAGTGTTGCCACCAACAGCATCTGAATTGGAGAAAAATAAGTCAAGGTGACTTTAAATGCACTAGCTACGGTGGACCACATGCTGACTGCGATCAAAGCAAACAAGGTGGCTTTTTTCTGATTTTTTATCATTTGCTATTTTCTCACCCGGCAGAATAACTTTACAAAGTATGTAAGTTATACCAATCTTAGCAATTATCTACTAATTTATACTTGCTAAAATGAAAAAATCGCACCACATATATATGATATGGCGCGACTTTATTCGCAGTGACTTTATGCCATGTTGTTATCTTATTATTACAGAGCCTGCTCTAGTATCTGACGACTCACTGGCAGAGTCACTTCTTGTTTCTCACCCAAAGCGACCATGCCATGGGACTCCAGTTTTGCCATAAGCGTATCAATATCGGAAGCCGTCAGTTCAACATCGGGCAAACGAATCGGCATGCCCATCGTCTGGAAAAACGCTTCGGTCATTTTTATCGCCTGATCAATCTGCTGATCTTCACTGCCTTCCTTTATATGCCACACACGCTGTGCATACTGCAGTAGTTTTGTGCGTTTTGCGTCACGGCGCACTTTCATTACCGCAGGCAGCACGATTGCAAGCGTACGCGCATGGTCAATACCGTATGTCCCTGTCAGCTCATGACCTATCATATGTGTAGACCAGTCTTGTGGCACGCCAGCACCGATTAAACCATTTAATGCCATGGTTGCTGACCACATAATATTTGCGCGTACTTCAAGATCATTTTTGCTTTCGGCAAGTAACGCTTTTGGCCCTTCCTCTATTAGAGTTTGCAATAAACCTTCGGCAAAGCGATCCTGGACTTTACCTTTTACATCGAAAGTCAGGTACTGCTCCATAATATGAATAAATGCATCAACAACACCGTTGCTGATTTGACGATCTGAAAGTGATAAGGTCACCGCCGGATCTAATACTGCAAATTGCGGGCGAACGGCCGGGCTCATAAAGGGTAGCTTGTGACCGTCACGTGTAACCACGGAGCCAATATTTGTTTCAGAGCCGGTTGCCGGTAAGGTTAAAACCACGCCGATCGGTAAAGCCGCTTCAACCTTCTGTTGATCAGTTATAATATCCCAGGGATCATCACCATTATATAATGCCGCTGCGGCAATGAATTTACTGCCGTCAACCACTGAGCCGCCGCCAACTGCGAGTAAATAATCAATATCATGTTGTTTAATGAGGGCTTGTGCTTTCATTAAGGTATCGTAATTCGGATTAGGTTCAATACCGGAAAATTCAAACCATGCGTGGTCTTTTAACGCATTAACAACCTGATCATATACACCATTATTTTTTATTGAACCGCCACCATAAATTACCAGTACCTTTGCACCGGCTGGGATTTCAGAAGCGACAGTACTGATTTGTCCTTCACCAAAATGAATACGTGTTTGATTTTCAAAACTGAAATTTAACATCCGTTTTTCCTTTGTTTTTAAAGCTATTGCTTGTTTATACTAATTTTATTAATCAACAGCTCTATTTAATAGAGCTGTTGATTGGATTAACTAATACCCAAATGAGTCAGCAGTTTTTTGGCAACAAGCTCTGAACTGGCCGGATTTTGCCCGGTAATCAGTAAACCATCCTGCACCGCAAATGCCTGCCAGTCAGCGACTTTTTGGTAGTCTGCACCACGTTTTTTTAATTCATTTTCCAATAAGAAAGGCACTATCTCGGTTAACTGCACGGCAGCTTCTTCACTGTTGCTGAAAGCCGCGACAGCTTTATCTTTAACAACAAATTCACCGGAAGGATCTTTGACATTTAATAATGCTGTTGTGGCATGACAGACGGTGGCAACCGCTTTATTTGTTTGCAAAAATGCCTCTATCAAATGAATAGAATCTGCATTTTCGGTCAAATCCCATAATGGCCCATGGCCACCGGGATAAAACACCGCCGCATAATCTTCAGCTTTGACAGATGCTAAAGGTAAGGTGTTGGCCAGTTGCTGCTGTGCTGCTGAATCATTATCAAAACGTTTTGTCGACTCGGTAACAAAGTCCGCTAATTGACTTTTAGGATCGATAGGGGGCTGGCCGCCACCTGCGGAAGCTAAGGTTATTTCTAGCCCCGCATCTTTAAATACATAATAAGGTGCTGCGAACTCTTCTATCCAGAATCCTGTTTTCTCACCGCTATTACCCAGTTCTGCATGAGATGTTAAAACCATTAATATTTTTTGAGTCATGTTGTTATTCCTCTTAGGTAGAGATGAACACGCTGTGTTGAATTAAGTTACAGAAATAGTATAGGTATTGAGTTTTATTTATACAATGCAGATAAAATGGATATCATTGGTAGAATAATTGATACAATATAGAGCTGTTGACCTTTCGAGATTGTTTTTCAGCGGGGAGTTTATGGATATTTCATTTGAACAATTGAAAAGTATGGTGGTATTCGCGCAGGTGGTTGAGCAGGGAAGTTTAACTGCTGCTGCCAGGCATATTGGTCTATCACGCGCCGTGGTCAGTTACCATATAAAAAAACTTGAAGCTCATTTAGGTATTAAACTGCTTAACCGTTCCACCAGAACCATCAATTTGACTGAGGCGGGAACCTTGTATTACCAGCGTTGCCGTATCATTGCGCAGCAGGCGTCTGCCGCCAATCAGCAGATTGAGAATTTAAAAAGTGAACCTGAAGGGTTGTTAAAGATCACCTGTCCGGTGAACGTCGGGCTGCAGACCATTGTGCCGGCGTTAAATGCATTTCGTAAACTTTATCCGAAAATAAATCTGGATGTGATGCTCAGTGATGAAGTCGTTAATATTATGAAAGAGGGGATCGATTTTGCCATCCGCGGGGCACCCTTACCGGACTCCGGTCTGCAGGCAAAAAAACTCTCTACCTTGCCGACCTGTCTGTGCGGCTCACCGGAATATTTTAATAAACACGGGCGACCGGCAACGCTGGCTGAATTGAGTGAACATCAGTGGGTTATTTACAAACTTGCCTCAAATGTATTAGATCTGAAAAAAGGTAACCGTTCATTTAGTGTGAAATTAAACGGCACTATCAGCACCAACAATGCAGCTGCGCGTACTGCCTTCATTGAAGGAGGGCATGGCATGGGGCGTATTCCAATTTATGATGCCTGGCCAAAAATACGGGCTGGTACACTGGAGCTGGTACTTGAAGATTATAAACTCAATGATATTGATGTTTATGGCGTATTTCCGCCCGGTGGTGCAAAATCTAAAAAGCTCAGATTATTGATTGATTATTTAAAGGAATTTTTCAATAAACATAATATATCAATGCTGGATTAGTACCAAGTTATACCAATTCCGTTAATTAGATGATCTATTTAGGCGTAGGAAAAATGGATGAAAGCAAGGCATTGATTGCAGTAACTAGTTGTTCTAATTACAAAATCAATAACAAAGACTAAAACGTAGTTTTATGTCTAGCTAG
>NZ_JBFGZY010000176.1:0-7379 GCF_041586535.1 Psychromonas sp.
GGTAACCATCAGGCAGGCGCTGAAATTACTGATTGAAAATGACGAACTTGAAAGTGTCCAGGGCAGCGGTACCTACGTCAAAGAAAAAAAAGTCAACTACGACATCTATCAGCAATCCAGTTTTAAAGAAAAATGGGCTCATCTTAATGTCGCTACCCATAGTGATGTGATTACTTTTGAAATTACCAAACCAAGCATACTGATGGCTGAAAACCTGAATATTAATGAAAATGATCGCATTTTCTACGTTAAGCGGGTGCGTTATATCGAAGACAATCCCATAACAGTTGAAGAAACCTGGCTGCCATTAGCGCTTTTTCCTGATTTAACTTATCACGTAATGCAAAACTCTAAATATGACTTTATTGAAAAAACCAAAGGTTTTGTTATTGATCGCAGTGAACAGGAGATAATACCTATTTTACCGCCCGAGGAAATCTCGACATTACTCGGTATCGATCCTAACCAGCCGATTATTGAGAAACGTACACGCAGTTATTTACAGGACAATACGGTTTTTGAATACAGCCGTAACTATTTTAAACCAAGCGATTATAAGTTTACCTTGGTTGCCAAACGTCATTAATAGCAAGTAGATTAAAGAAGTGATCTTGTATTGCGTAGGAAAAATCTAGGAAGGAAGCAAGGAGGAAGGAAGGGACTGTTTGAGTCATCATTGCCCCTTATTGATTTGATTGCTAATCGGTAATTAGCCTGTCGCACAATAACTTAATAAGCCGTTATTTGCCAGAAAGCCTATTACCCATTAATAACGTCGCAGCAATATTTCTTGCTGTGCGCGTTAAGTTGCCCTCCGCTTCGCTTAATACCTGCGCTAAAGGTTGCGGAGAGCGCACACTGCCAAAAATGCAGCCCATAGTGTCGTATAATGCATCTACTTCAGCGCCTAAGGATCCGGCAATCGCAATCACGGGAATAGCCCGTGCCTGAGCGCGTTTAGCAATACCAAAAGGTGTTTTGCCATTAAGCGTCTGATTATCCATCTGCCCTTCACCGGTGATCACTAAATCAGCGCCTTGTAGTGCATCATCGACCTTTAAAATATCCAGTACCATATCGATACCTGCTTGAATTTGAATATTAAAGGCTAAGGATAAACCCAGTGGTGCGCCACCTGCAGCGCCGAATCCGGCACTATTTTGCTGGTTGATATGGGTGGTCTGCGCGGCAATATCGGCAAAATGACTTAAGGCACGATCAAGTAGCTCAACCATCTCCGGGGTAGCCCCTTTTTGCGGTCCAAATACGTGACTTGCTCCATTGTCGCCGGTTAATGGATTTGATACATCACAGGCAACAATAAATTCCACCTCGGCGCAGCGTTTATCAAGGTTGCTTAAATCAATAGCAGCTAAATCGACAAGTGCCGCGCCACCAACAGGCAGTTGATTACCCTGAGCATCTAATAATTGACCGCCAAGAGCCTGTAAAATGCCCGCGCCACCATCATTAGTGGCACTGCCGCCCAAACCAATCACAATTTTTTTAACGCCTAAATCTAACGCCTGCAGTATCGATTGTCCGGTACCAAAGCTGGTCGCGATAAGCGGGTTACGTTGCTCAGGCGTAATCAGATCCAGACCGGAAGCCGCCGCTATTTCGATTAATGCCGTTTTAGATTGGCCATCATTAAGCAGCGCCCAGAGCGCATTAACATTACCTGCAATAGGTCCCTGTACATCCTGATTTTTCCTTTCCCCTTTAAGGGCATCCACTAAAACATCAACCGTTCCTTCGCCGCCATCGGCAAGGGGGATTTTGATAATTTCACTGTCTGGGAAAATTTGCGAAAATCCATTTTCAATACAAGTTGCAACAGCCATGGCTGAAAGCGATTCTTTAAATGAATCTGGTGCGATAACAATTTTCATCATTTCACCTATTCACCCCTTATCACTAAGGGGCTACCGTTGTAGTTAATGTTTTACTTAGAATTTAACGCGGAATGTTTTAGCCTGACATGGCGCTAATCTGCCAAAATCCTGAGCTTGTCGTGCCTCTTCCCCAACTTTTGGCGTTTCATCCAATAGGGTTTCAAGCCATTCAGTTACTGCTGTTGTGAATTCAACTTTACCTGCAGCAGACTCTGTTTCAGAGGGATTGTAAACACGCATGATTAAGGCATCTTCATCTTCGGCTTTTTTCAGTACGCTTAACACTAAGCCTTCTTTTTCTGTGCTTAATAGGCTGTAGGTTAATGGCAGATTCTGTTCACCGACATTCAGTTTCATCGCATTGAACGGGATCTTGTTGTAGCACTGAATTGGCGTCACATTGGCACGCGCTTCAGCCATCACGTTGGCATCGATATGGTTACCGGCAAAAGCAAACAGTGTAAATTCGCACACTAATTTGCCGCGGGTTTGTGAGTCTGGCGCAGGGATCTTGATACCCGATGGACGGCCCGGACGAAGCAGTAGATTTTCTTTACCCAGTACACCCACACCACGGAACAGAGTCAGTGCCAAGGTGTCGCGTTGCTCGCTTTGGTTGGCAATCACTTCAAATTCACGCAGACCATTGGTCATCACAGCCATACCCGCCTGGCCATTTTCCAATGCAGCAAAGTTCATTAACTGATAGATAGGAACCGGCGCTTCTTTCCACTTTTCTTCCTCCCAGACTTGCATTGCCGGATCATCCGTTGGACGCGTGATCAGACCGAACTGGTTGTCAGCAACAACAGTATCAGTAACAAATGCAGTTGGGATCAAGACACGAACACGATGATCATCGGCCTGGTTATCGAGTTCCATACGCACTTCAATACGACGGGTATCGTCTTTAAGAACCACTTGGCAGACGACATCGACATAACCATCCTGGTTGCTACGCGCTTCACGAGTTTCCAGGTTAGAAGGCACATTCATGCGCAGTTTAATAGTCGCAACAGATTGCAATGCCTGATGCTCAATGCTTGTTTCAGCGGTAAACTCATCGGAATATAGAAGCCACTCTTTACGTGAAGGCGAGTAATCGTACTCATCTCCATCATCAGAGCCATCTTCAAGACGCAGTACCTGATCAAATGTCTGCTCAGTCTCTTTATCAAAAATAGTTAATGTGCCGTTACCGTTAACCGTCACTTTGTAGAAGCTGTTTTCCAGGACATTTTGTTGTTTTTGCGGCGCCGCTTTTAATGTACCTTTTTCATTCGCTTTGACATGGAAAGTAGTAAAGCCCATTGCCGGTACGCTAACTTTAAGCTGAATATCGAACTCCATAAAGGGGTCGTAGTTACCGTAATGGACGATTTGACGGTCAATTTTACCCGGGTCGATTTCGCGTTGATCTTCAATAAAGTACTCAACTTCGTTACCCGCATCATCAAAGATTTTGAATTCTTGAGCACGAATAGTGATCAGGGTATTAACCACTTCATCACGGGCGTAGGTAGAAAGGTTAAACAGCGCTAATTTGTCACAATCTTCTTTGGCTGGCATATGATCAACAATTTTACGCTTGTAGAAGTTGATAAGGTTAGTGGCCATATCATCGGCAAGGATGTAACGGTTTAGAATTTCCGCATGCACCTTATCGCTACAACAACAACCGATAGAATCGTGAGCATGGTTTTTCATACTTTCTTTCCACATTTTCTCGATTAAACCGTGGTGATATTCAAAACCTAATTTCCAGGCGATGGCTGCTAGCGGCTCTAAAATGTTAACAATTTTGTTTTCCACTTCAGCGTGGATAATTTTGATATCCATACGAGTAGAAGAGATACTGCGGTGAACGCGCATATATTTCCCATCATTAAACTCACCTTTGATGGTATCTAGCTTTTCTTTTTGCGCTTCGATTTTTTCAAAGACATCTTCAAAGCGGCTCATTAGGAACTCACGATCCGGATAAGCTTCACGCAGTTTATCCATTACCTCAAAAATATTTTTCTGAATAGGCATCTGATCATGGCCATTCGGTAATAGGATATCTTTAGTAACGGAAGCATTTTCTAATACTTTCAGGTAAGTATCTAAACGCTTGCTAAGGGCATCTTTATCTTCAGGCAGGTATTTACCAATGGCATAACCTAATGGCAGCACCTGAGTTGTTACTTCACTGCCGTCATTTGACTGCCATAAAAATTCCGTTTTATCAGTGCCGTGGCGCTCAGAACAACCACGCCAGAACATAGTACGGTCGATACCAAAGCCGTTATAGATCATCGGCAGCTGAGAGCTCATGGAGAATGAATCCGGCAGGTAACCAATTTTCATAGGATCACCAAATTTCAGACAGTCACGGATACCGTACATCATATTACGCACAATCGACTCACCAGAAACCTGCATGGTATCCGTTTGCGAATACCATGGACCGATAATCAGTTTACCCGCCTGAACCAGTGCTTTAACACGCTCGGTATTTTCCGGTTTGATAGCAAAATAGTCTTCTAATAGCGCAGTTTGGCCATCAAGTACGTAGTATTTATAGTCCGGATCCGTCTCCAGACGATCCATGATTTCTTCCATATTATTCACAAGTAAGATACGAGATTCTTCCGTTGTGAAGTACCATTCACGATCCCAGTGCATGTGAGGAGTAATATGTACGCGAGATGTAGTCATAATTTTATACCTTAATTGATAAGCTCTTAATTAATATTGAAAACAATGTGCTTTAAAAATGTTCACTGATTGGGCATAGCGAATAACATCGCTATGCCCGATAAAAGTTGTATTAGTTAGCTTGTGCAACCAGTGCTGCTAATCTTTCTTTTTTAGCGTGGTGTGCTCTCCAGGTAATCAGCATAGCTGTAGAGATAATGGTCCCGATGATTGCCGCACCAAACCAGATACCACCGGCCATCAAGGCACCTATACCAGCATCATGTAGCAGGAAGATAGAAACGATACCCGCTCCCGGAGTTGACAGGCCGATACCTGCGGCACCGATGATTGCACCTGTTACCACTGAACCCGCCAGGAATGAACCGATAACACGGATTGGATCTTCAATCGCCATTGGAATTGCCCCTTCAGTAATACCCGCAAGACCAAGTAACCAGGTAGACTTACCAATTTCAATTTCAAATTCTTCAAATAAACGAGGCGCTATCATGGTAGAGAAAGTAACGGTAAAGGCCGATACCATTTTCACTGAACCAAAGATTGCATAAGGACCGTATACACCGTTAGCCATCGCTCCTAAACAGAATGCATAAGCTGCTTTGTTTACCGGACCACCTAAGTCAAAGGAGACGAAAAGACCGATAACCGCACCAAGTAATAAGGTATTGCTACCAGATAAGCTGTTTAACCAGTCAGTTAGGCCTTGGTTTAATAATGCAACGGGTTTACCGACAACAAACATCATTAACGTACCGACCACTAAGGTACCGAGAACGGGATAAAGATAGAAAGTAACAAAACCATTAAATGCAGGTCTTAAACGGACATTCTCTTTGATCCAACGCATCACGTAACCGGCGACAATACCGCCGACAACACCACCGAGGAAACCTGAGCCAATCATATTCGCAGCAAGACCGGCAGCAAAACCAGGACCCAATGCAGGTTTATCGGCAATCGAATAAGCCGTATAAGCAGCAAGTACAGGTACCATTAACGTACCAAGCAGACCACCACCTAATTTACGGAACATCCATAACCAGGAGTTTTCTGTCGCATAAAGCTCTTGCAGATCAAAGATTTGTGCAATTAATACGGCAACCGCAAGTACAGTACCACCGGCAATAATAAGTGGAACCGCAAATGAGATACCGCTTAATAAAGCTTGTTTAAGCTCTACTTTAAGTGATTTTTTCTTAGGTGCATCCTCTGCAGCCGTTGCACGCGTACCGGAAGCTTTTGCCTCCAACGCTTGTTGCAGAATGCGCTCTGCATATTTGATTGGCTCAGCTACTGCAACCTGAACTTTAGGTAATCCCTGGAAACGCTGTTCATCTTTAATCGCAACTTCTGCAGCAATAACACAAGCATCTGCTTTATTTAATTGCTCAGCAGTCAGGCGATCTTCAATCCCATTTGCGCCCTGTTTTTCAACATAAACATTAATGCCCAGTTTTTTACCTGCTTTTTCCAGATATTCTGCGGCCATATAAGTATGTGCAATACCAGCAGGACAAGCTGTTACACAAACAACCGTTGGCTTGTTTTTATCAATAACACTATCTTGTTTTTTATCTGCTTTTTTACCATCAAGTAATGCAATCAGCTCTTCTGCTGTAGTGGCGTTGGAAACGGCTTCCCGTACTTCGTCATCTACCAGTGTTGTTGTCAGTTCGGTCAGCACCTGCATATGCGTCGATCCCGCTTGTGCATTTGGAATAGCCAATAGAAAAATTAAATTGACATCTTCCTCTTCATCTTCATCCAAACCTTTCCACTTTATCGGGTTTTTTAAGGTTGCTACCGCAAAACTCGCTTCCTTAACCGCATCGGATTTACCATGGGGTACCGCAAGACCTTCACCTAAAGCTGTAGGACCTTCTTCTTCTCGCGCAAAAACTGCCGCTAAATATTCTTCTTTATTATGTAACTTGCCTTGCTTTTGTAACTTTTCAGCCAGTGCATAGATAGCCTCATCTCGGCTGGCAAACTGAGTTTGCACACTGATCAGTGAGGTATTGGTAAGTGCTGTTATTTTCATAATATTTGTCCTGTTCTCACAAATTTCACAAATTAAATTGCTGAGGATTCAACGGGGACAATAACAGTACCTATTGAGGACAATTTTAGCGACACAGCTCACATTTTACTCAATTTGGATTTAATTGGTATCTTTATTTGTATTTTATTTGTATTTTTTATTGCTGAGCTGATCATTTTTAATTTGAACAACGGTTCTCACCTGTTTTAAATAGGTGCTGTTATATTTTATTGTTGCAGCGGTTTTTATTATTTAAATGGCAATATTGTTATTAACAGCCTCTAACACAATAAACTTGCTTAATCTTATTTTTTTACAAGGGGTTAGGAACTACAAAAATACTAAGAACAGGGGTATCGAAGAGAGTGATGAAATAACATTTGTATTATCACAAGCCATTTGTATTAAATACATGTTTAACGTATCCTTTACAGGATTATAAAATTTTTATGGTATCTATCTGAGGTTTATATGGCCAAATTACCAATGTATCGAAAAATAGCAGATACAATTCGTAGCAAAATAAATAGCGGGGAGTATAAAGTGGGTGAAGTTATTCCCACCGAGGCTGAGCTGCGCGAAGAGTTTTCAGTCAGCCGGGTAACCATCAGGCAGGCGCTGAAATTACTGATTGAAAATGACGAACTTGAAAGTGTCCAGGGCAGCGGTACCTACGTCAAAGAAAAAAAAGTCAACTACGACATCTATCAGCAATCCAGTTTTAAAGAAAAATGGGCTCA
>NZ_JBFGZY010000177.1:0-7059 GCF_041586535.1 Psychromonas sp.
GCTTGAACCAGTGACCCCCGCCTTGTAAGGGCGGTGCTCTCCCAACTGAGCTAATCGCCCATCTTTAATTTATTGCATCGAGCATCGCTCTCCGCAAAACGGCACTAACCGCCAATCTTTAATTTAATGTATCGAGCAATACTCTCCGCAGAACAGCACTAACCGAACATCTTTAAATTGGTAAGTTTTACTTCCTGCGAAGTTAAAGATGGTGGGCGATACTGGGCTTGAACCAGTGACCCCCGCCTTGTAAGGGCGGTGCTCTCCCAACTGAGCTAATCGCCCATCTTTAAATTTTGTGCATCGAGCTCTGCTCTCCGCAGAACAGCACTAATCGAACATCTTTAAATTACCTAATTTATTTTACTTCTAATTAGAAAGAAGCTTAAAGGCATCGAGCTAAGCTCTCCGCAAAAATGACACTAACCGCCAATCTTTAACAGTAAACAACGCAATCTCCCGCGTCGTTTGTGGGGCGTATTATAGGGATAGCCCTTTATCAGTCAAGGCTTTTTGCAAGAAAAGATCTGTTTTTTGCTTAACCGCTCAAAGGGTAAACAATGCTTGGTTGTTTTATAGCTAATGAGTTCTTTTTATTCACTTTGTTTTCCAGAAACTAGAAATAGTTAATGTAATTACAACGGTATCCGTTAAAATATGCGGATTATTTTTAGCGCCTAGGGTCTGTTGATCTTTCGAGTGCAAATTTTGTTCAAACTAAAAGTATTCTGAGCAAGGCACGAGGAGTGAAGCATAGTTATTCTATGTAAACGACGAGCAACGCAGCGCAGGATGCTTTTAGATGAACCCGAAGGGCAGCATTTGTTAGCGTTATCGCCACCTTATATAGAACAAACAAATATAGAGCAAACTACGCAGGCTCTGCCTTGTATAAAGTACGAACAAATTGCGGAAAAAATGCACGCAAGAGGTCATCAGACCCTAATACATAAGGACACTTTTCGATGAAAGTTAAAACACGTTTTGCCCCTAGCCCTACCGGCTTTTTACACGTTGGCGGCGCGCGCACTGCGCTTTATTCCTGGTTACACGCAAAAAATAGCGGAGGAGAGTTTGTATTACGTATAGAAGATACAGATATTGCACGTTCAACCCCGGAGGCTGTTGAAGCAATTTTAGAAGGGATGGCGTGGATGGGTCTGACCTGGGATGAAGGCCCCTATTATCAGACAAAACGTTTTGATCGTTATAAAGAGATAATTGACGAAATGCTGACCGCGGGCACTGCCTACAAGTGTTACTGCTCAAAAGAGCGCGTAAATACACTACGTGAAGAGCAGGAAAAAGCCGGAGAAGCCGTTCGTTATGATGGTAAATGTCGTGATATAGAGACGGTAGAAACAGATCTGCCTTATGTTGTGCGTTTCAAAAATCCAAAAGAAGGCAGCGTGAAGTTTGATGACCACGTTCGTGATCATATTGAATTTTCCAACAGTGAACTGGATGATTTAATTATTCAGCGTACCGATGGCACACCGACTTACAACTTCTGTGTGGTGGTTGATGACTGGGATATGGGTATTACCCATGTTGTTCGTGGTGAAGATCATATCAATAATACACCGCGTCAAATTAATATCCTCAAAGCATTAAATGCCCCGCTGCCTGAATATGCGCATGTAGCGATGATATTAGGCGATGACGGCGCGAAACTTTCTAAACGTCATGGCGCAGTTTCAGTTATGCAATACCGCGATGAAGGTTATTTACCGGAAGCACTTAAGAACTATCTTGTGCGCCTTGGCTGGTCTCACGGTGATCAGGAAATTTTCTCGGAACAAGAGATGATTGAACTGTTTTCATTAGATGCAATCAATAAAGCACCTTCGGCATTCAACACCGACAAGCTTATCTGGTTAAACCAGCACTATATTAAAACCCTTGATCCCGTTTATGTTGCGAAGCACCTTGAATGGCACATGGAAAATCAAAAAATAGATACCAGTAACGGCCCTGCACTGTCTGAAATTGTTACCGCGCTTGCGGAGCGTGCTAAAACTTTAGTGGATTTAGCTGCCTCCAGCCGTTATTTCTTTGAAGAATATGAAGAGTTTGATGCGACCGCCGCTAAGAAACATCTTCGTCCGGTAGCCAAAGAGGCTCTTGAATTAGTGCAGCAGAAATTAACAGCGTTGGACGACTGGTCTGAAACTGCATTGCACACAGCTATTCAGGATACAGCAGATCAATTAGAGATTGGTATGGGTAAAGTGGGCATGCCGCTGCGCGTTGCTATTACAGGTGCCGGTCAATCGCCATCACTGGATGTAACGCTGCGTCTGATCGGTAAAGAGCGCAGTATTGCACGTATCGGTCGTGCACTGGAATTCATTGCTGCACGCGAAACTGCATAATAAATAAGCAATCAAACATTTTTGTTAATCTATTGAATTGACATATAAAAACAGGGCGCATATTATACGCCCTGTTCACTGCTAGAGTGAAACAACAAAGTAAAAGTGGGGCTATAGCTCAGCTGGGAGAGCGCAACGCTGGCAGCGTTGAGGTCTGCGGTTCGATCCCGCATAGCTCCACCACTTTTTACAGCCAATTTATATATCCACTTAATTCCCTAGATTATCTATATCCAACAATATTTCTTCTTTGTTATAAAATCTTTGCTACGACTCAATATCCTTTTATAGAAACTCTGCTTAAGCGTAAAAATTATTTTTTTTGGCTATTTTTTTTGAGCTTTGCTCCCCCTTTCATTAAAAAACCGGGAGAAAATAGCATTAGAGGGTGTGTTGAAGACACCCTACTATTAAATGCATATATATTAGCGCTTGTTAATCAAATTCCGTTATTTTTTCCAGCTCATAAAATGATTCAGTAATGGTATCGAGTTTTGCATCCAGCAAAGCACGCGCATCATTTAAACCTTGGTTGTAATAATAGCCGCCAATTTTCTCAGAGAAAAAATCCAGTAAAAACTCAGCATCGAAATCGCCAATCTCCTGCCCTAGTTCTTTATCGAAATATTTTTGAATCTCGCCGACTAATATTGCCGTTTGCTCTCGTGTAAATTTAATATTCGCCATCGGTAACTCCTGACTAACTTAAATTAGTAATCGCTATCCCCGGCAAAGCAACTTTTAAATCACGGTAGAGATTAATCACCAATGTTTCCGCTAATGATAAAAAAGGCTCACTTAAGTTTTTATCTTCACTTTTTATCACTGTTGGTATGCCCTGATCGGTATCTTCCCGGTATTTTATATGCAGGGGTAAAGCCCCTAAAAAGGGTAAATTAAATTGCTCGGCCAATTTTTTACCGCCGCCTGTGCCGAAAATAGCCTCCTGATGACCGCACTGACTGCAGGAGTAAAGACTCATATTTTCAATAATACCAGCAACATTCACTGCCACTTTATTGAACATGGTAATACCTTTTTTAGCATCAATTAATGCCACGTCCTGCGGTGTGGTTACCACAACCGCACTGGTCACCGGAATATTTTGCGACATGGTTAATTGAATATCCCCTGTCCCGGGCGGCATATCCACCACTAAATAATCAAGCCCCTGCCAGTCAGTTTCATTAAGCACCTGTGATAAAGCTTTACTGGCCATCGGACCACGCCAGATCATCGCATCTTCCTCGGCCACCAAAAAGCCGATGCTGTTACAGACAATGCCATGCGCTTCAATCGGCAGCATCAATTTACCATCTGCACTTAAAGGTTGTGCGCCTTTTACGCCGAGCATAGTAGGAATGGATGGCCCGTAAATATCGGCATCCAATACGCCCACCTTGGCGCCGTTTTCCGCCAGCGCGAGGGCTAAATTGACACTGACAGTGGATTTACCCACGCCGCCCTTACCCGATGCGACAGCGATAATATTTTTGATATTCGGCAGTGCAGATTTACTGCTGTCATTTTGTAAAACAGCAACCTCATGAGTAACCTGCCACATAACCGGTTTGGCGAATATTTTCTCAAGCTGATCCGCGCAATCAAGCTGCAGATTTTGCAGCCAGACAGGTGCATAAAAAGGTAACTTGATGTTAATGGTAGCGCTATTTTCATCAATGGATATGGCTTTATTGGCAATTAACTTAGCAACCACATCAGCCGCATCTTTTTCCTGCAAACAAACGCCAACTTTATCGGATAAACTTTTTTTATTAAAAAACACAAATTGTCCTTATTAAACCCGGTTACGATAAAAACAGTGTAACAAAACCTGTTTTTATTTCATCCACAAAAGAATAAGGATTTAACAGAGCGTCGTATTAGTTTAAAAAAACAAAGACCATAACAGACTAAAAACTGCTCAGACAGACGTGCTGGCGAAGAAATTGCGATCTCTTTCGAACTGGCACAGCGCAGTATAAGCGATTTTAGACGCTCCCAAAGAGCAAGCCAATTTGGCCCCTTCACTGGTGCTGTTTTTATAAACTACACGGCGTTCCATTATTTAACAGTGGGATTTAAAGGGTTTTTTGGGTAGAATCCCTTCCTTAAAATTTAGGTTTAATACAATAGGAATAATAAATAAAATGGCAATTCAACAACGAAAAATCCTTGTTACCTGCGCCCTACCCTATGCAAATGGTCCGATTCATCTCGGCCATATGCTTGAGCATGTTCAAGCTGACATCTGGGTCCGTTTTCAGCGTTTGCGTGGTAATAACATCCATTTTATTTGTGCTGATGACGCACACGGCACCCCAATCATGCTTAAAGCACAGGAAATGGGTATTAAACCGACCGAGATGATAGCCGATATCAAAGCCTCTCACGAAAGTGATTTTGCCGGTTTTAATATCAGCTTTGATAATTATCACAGCACTCACAGTGAAGAAAATAAAGCACTTTCCTCACAAATCTACATCGCCCTGCGCGACAACGGCTTTATTAAAAGCAAAACCATATCGCAGCTTTTTGACCCTGAAAAAGAGATGTTTTTGCCGGATCGTTTTGTAAAGGGTACCTGTCCAAAGTGTAAAGCAGACGATCAATATGGTGATAACTGTGACGTATGCGGCGCAACTTACAGCCCGACGGAGATGATCAGCCCAAAATCAGCCGTTTCCGGCGCCACACCGATTATGAAAGATACCGAGCACTTCTTTTTCGATCTGCCGCAATTTGAAGATATGCTGAAAGCGTGGACCAAATCCGGTGCCCTGCAGACCGAGATGGCCAATAAAGTAGGCGAATGGTTTGAATTTGGACTAAAACAGTGGGATATCACCCGTGATGCCCCCTATTTCGGTTTTGAGATCCCGGATGCGCCCGGTAAATATTTCTACGTTTGGCTGGACGCGCCAATCGGTTACATGGGCAGTTTTAAAAACCTTTGTGATAAAACCGAGGGACTTAACTTTGATGAATACTGGAAAAAAGACAGCGAAACAGAGCTATACCACTTTATCGGCAAAGACATCGTTAATTTCCACAGCCTGTTCTGGCCGGCCGTTTTAGAAGGCTCGGGTTTCCGTAAACCAACGGGTGTTAATGTCCACGGCTACGTGACAGTCAACGGCGCGAAGATGTCTAAATCCAAAGGTACTTTTATTAAAGCCAGCACTTATCTGGATAATTTAGATCCGGAATGTTTGCGTTATTATTATGCCGCGAAACTGACCAGCCGTATAGATGATTTAGACCTTAACCTGGAAGATTTTACCCAACGGGTTAACTCCGATGTGGTTAACAAGCTGGTTAACCTGGCCTCACGTACGGCAGGATTTATCGCTAAAAAATACGATGGCCAGCTGTCCGCAACGGTATCTGAGCCGGAATTATACCAGGCATTTATCGCAGCAGGTGACAATATTGCGACATTGTTTGAACAGCGTGACTTTGCCCGTGCCATTCGTGAAATCATGACCCTCGCCGATGATGCCAATAAATATATCGATGACAAAGCGCCCTGGGCTCTGGCTAAACAGGAAGGTAAAGAGGTAGAAGTACAGGATATCTGCTCAATGGGGATTAACCTGTTCCGCGTGCTGATGACTTACCTGAAACCTATTATGCCAAAACTGGCAGAGCGCAGCGAAGCATTCCTGAATGAAACCTTATACTGGGACAGCATTAAAACACCGCTTGCCGGTCATCAAATCAATAAATTTAAAGCGCTCTTCCAGCGTATCGACCCTAAAAACGTCGAGGCCATGGTAGAAGCTTCCAAAGAGAGTATTGAGGCGGACAAAGCCGCAAAAGCGCAACAGGCAGCAGCCGAACTTGAAGCCGCTCAGTCTGAACTGGATAAAGAGCCGCTTGCACCGCAGATTGATTTTGATACCTTTGCCAAAACCGATTTGCGTGTTGCCCTGATTGCTAAGGCGGAGTCGGTGCCAAAAGCCAATAAACTGCTTAAACTCACCTTGGATCTGGGCGGAGAGACGCGCACCGTCTTTGCCGGTATTAAATCAGCCTACACCCCGGAAGAGCTGGAAGGTAAATTAACCGTAATGGTAGCCAACCTTGCTCCCCGCCAGATGAAGTTTGGTCTGTCTGAAGGTATGGTATTGGCAGCGGGCCCAGGCGGAAAAGAGATCCATATCTTAAATCCCGATGATGGTGCAAAACCTGGCCAGCGTATTATGTAACGCTGCAATTTTAAGCCGATATTAATAATTAAAAGCCCCGGATAAGTCACTTATCCGGGGCTTTTTTGGTAGCACCAACCGCCATATTCTCCCGCCGCTTTTAAATAATACCAATTCCGTTAATTAGATGATCTATTTAGGCGTAGGAAAAATGGATGAAAGCAAGGCATTGATTGCAGTAACTAGTTGTTCTAATTACACAAAATCGCATGGAACGATTTTGAACAGCTTTAGCTGGCCACAAGGTGGTGAAGAACAGGATGTTCTGAATCAAATCAATAACAAAGACTAAAACGTAGTTTTATGTCTAACTAGCATTCATTTTAACAAGCATAAATGAATAGATAATTATCGGATTTGGTATAATATTGCTCTAATTTCCAGGGTGTGTTATGCATCGAAAACCACATACATTGAAGCTCACCCAGCTAAAGCAAGGTGATTCTTGTCGTCAACGGTTTAGGCATTGCAAC
>NZ_JBFGZY010000178.1:0-7037 GCF_041586535.1 Psychromonas sp.
CTGATAAAATTGAAAAATGTCGCGATCGCACACTTCGTGTGCGTTACTGAAGGTAAGATTGGCCTTGGAATCATGATAAAATCCAAGACCGAACTGAGGGGGTACTAAAAATACGCTGTTTCTGGATGAGAACTAGCTATACATCCGGTACGTCTTATACAAATGCAGACTGTAATTTATTTGCAGACGCGGTGGCAATTTTCCAAAATCAGCGAAGTCCATATATCGAACTATCAATGGAGGTGTCATCAGAATATCGAAATAAAGTAAATGAAATGTTATGGGACAAAGGAGTTGATAGGGGGAGAGCACTTTGGATTTCGGCCAATGCAGTAGCCTTTTCAGAGGGTAACCTAACCGCCTTTGTCGAAGATCAGATTGCACATAAATGGGCTTTAAGTTCTTGTTCATGGCAACTTGGAAAACAGTATTAAAATTTAGCATACTCCTCTGGGATATTGTCTCTGTAATATTCGTCCCTATTTCAGCGTTTTTCTGGAATATTTACTCTCTCGCTTTGTGTACCCCATTGAGCCTCGGCTGGTAAAAATCTCCATGCTCGCTAATTCCCGTTTGCGAGCACTCTTAGAAACAAAAGGCAAAAGGCAAGACTCGCACTATAACAAAGACTAAAACACTTTTTTATGCCTCTCTAGCATCTCTTTTAAGCCGCATTTATGCATTGAGAATTAATGGATTTTTCCGCTTTAAACCTTCGATAGATTGATGCTGGCAGAGACTTGATTTTCCGTTATTGCACAAAAGTTAATGGCTAATTTAGACTGAGCTAAGAGGATCTATCCTCAATTCACACCTATAATTGGGAGATATGCGCAGTAAGAGGCTACCGAAATGAATGCCGAACAATTCGCCCATCTGCTGGAATTATTGCACGCCAACACCTTCACCAAAGAAAATTTCACGCCCATGCTGGATGAACTGCGGAAGCTGACTAACAGCGGTATCGCATTGCTGGTTAAAAATGCGCAAGAAAAATCAATTGAGTTGTCTCTTTCGGACGCGAACAGCGGCAGCAGAGAATTGATGGAGCAATATGCGTATGATTTAGCGCAAGGCCTTCATTGCCATTATGCCTGCCAGTTCCCGCATGGAAAGCTTGTCAAGCTGAGTTGTGAGGTTTGTAAAAAGATCCGAGCAGAGCACCCCAGCGAAAATTACAAGCATCTTGATAGTCGCTATATCTGCGGGGCATGTATCAACACCACACAATCAAGACTTGCGTTTGCGGTTAATCGGGGGCGTCATAAGGGAAATTATACTATTGATGAAGTCCAACTGCTGCATCACCTTATTCCGCATGTCAAGGTGGCTTTTGAAAACCGCCAGCATTTAAGTTTTTTACAAAACAGCATGGATAACATCAGCCAGGCGTTGGAATCTTCCGCTGAAGCGCTGGGTATTATCGACCGCAATGGAAAACTGCTGCATTGCACACCTGTGTTTTACGGGCGCCTGTTGAAATACAACCTGCTTGTTGCCGACATGGGCCGTCTGCAGTTCCGTTCCTATCATCAGCAAAACTGGTTAGAGCAAACCATAAACAAGGTGGTTAATAATGGCAGTCATCAGCGTCACAACCTGCGCCTTTGCAGCGAGCCGCTGATTGAACTGCAGCTGACCATGCTCAAGCAGGTGGACGGTGAGGGGATATTTCTACTCGCCTTAAAAATAGCCGATGACATCCTGCAGTGGTGGCGGTTAGTGTATAACTTTACCCCTAAAGAGCAGCTGCTTATTGAAAAACTGTTAACCGGATTGACCCTGCCGGAAATAGCCGAGCAACTGCAGATAAGCCATAATACCGTACGTACTCATCTCAAGCATATCCTCAGTAAAGTGGATTGCAGCTCGCAAAATCAGTTGCTGGTGACTTTGCTGTCATCACGCTAATCGATCACCCCCCCCCAAGAAAATTTACATTTATTTAACATCATCTCATCCATTTGGATGAGGTTGTGATTGTTGTTACGACCTAAAGTAAAGGAACAAAAAGTAATACTTTTACTTCATTGACACGAGGGGGTTAGCACTGAGGTTAATGAAGTCAAAATAATAACGGCTGAGTTTAAAATGGTTGCGTTACTGTTTTGTTCACCTATTTCCGCAATAGTAAACATTGAATACTCGTGTGTGGAGATAGTTGTGAAATTATGTGCTCGGACGTGCTTCTTTTTCAAATGAAGGGTATATACCATGAATAAATTTATTCGTATTGATACTTACCGGTTGATATTGAGTCAAACGGTTAAACCTTATTTACTTCTCGCTACTTTTGTAATACTTTTTTCAGGATTATGTATTGCAGAGCCCGTTACATATGATGAGGTAATTGACGGTGATATCCCTCACCAAAGTACAAACTTATATCTTAATTTAGAGCAGGGGGTTAATAGTGTAGTAGGAACTTCATCTTCATCAATAGAAAGTGTTGAAGATGGATTTATTTTTGACTCGGATTGGTTCTATATCGTAATACCAGATGGACAACAACTTACTGATATAAGGACTGAATTCTCTAATTTGACTACCACTGGAAGTGCCTTAAATCTGCGAGCGAACTTCTCGATTTATAATGTTCTTTCAGCACAAATATATCTTGAACAAACACCTTTAGATACTCCTTTAACTTTACATGACGAGGTTCTGCCATTAGGTTCGGGTACTTACCTATTTCAAGTAGGACTTCATTTTGGTTCTAATCCTCCCGGTAGTGTCAGTATTAATTACTCTCTTAAGTTTACACTAACTTCAGAGCCCATATATGATGAGTCTGTGGATGGAGATTTACCGGAGTCCTATATCGTTAATTTGGCTATGGGACCTGGGTTTAATACTGTACTGGGTACTAACTCAATATCTGACTCGGGTGATAATGATCCAGTTAGTTCTGATTGGGATTGGTTTAAAATTACGGTTCCTTCTGGATATCTGCTCTCAACTGTCAATGTTGAGTATTCAAACCTCGCTACAACTGGAAGCATTTTGGGGTTGGAAGCTTACCTTGCGTTTTACAGCTTGCTTTCAGAACAGGTTGAATTGCTGCCTACCTTCCCTAATGAATCAATATCCGTGCTTGAAGGAGCCTTGCCGCTAGAGCCTGGTGAGTATCAATTCCAAATGATTAGCAATAATGCGTCGTTCTTTCCTCCTTTTGCAGCATCTTACGACTATAAAGTTGAATTCATTCTAATATCGGTTGTTGATGAGCCACCAACTGCAAATGCTGGTGAAGATCAGGCAGCAAGAGTCGGAGATACAGTGGTTCTAGATGGTACTCAATCATTTGATGATAATACTCCGACAGCATCACTCAGTTATAATTGGTCGTTTGTTTCATTACCTATTGGCAGTTCTCTTTCTCTGACACAGGCCGATACTGCTAATCCAAGCTTTGTAGTCGATGCCTTGGGTGAATATACCGCTGAGTTAGTTGTGACAGATAACTTGAATCAATCAAGCGTGGCGGATTATGTGCTTATAAGTACTAATAACCTTGCTCCTAGTTCAGATGCCGGAAGTGACCAACTTGTGGTTGTTAATACCTTAGTCTCACTTGATGGTAGTGCTAGTTATGATCCCGAGCTGGATGACATAATTTTTACTTGGTCTATTGTTTCAGCTCCTTCCGGTAGTAATGTGAGCCTAACTGATACTGATACTGTGTCTCCGTCTTTGGTTCCAGACGTTGAAGGTGCATTTGAGTTACAACTTGTCACTAGCGATGCCATTGGGGCTGGCGCTCCCGCATTCGTAACCATCATGGCAACGTTGCCGGAAGAGTATGCTGAGATCAAGGTGATGAATGCTGCGATCGAAGTTGGGGAGCTTGAGCTGGTTGAAGTAACTACGGCCGGTAATCAAAATGCCTTAACCAACTTCTTTACTCAGGCTACCGTTGCTATAAATGCTGGAGATAAAGAGGAAGCAATTGCGAAACTTGAGCAGGCTATTTCTCGGGTTGATGGTTGTGCATTGCGAGATGAACCCGATGGTAAAGGTAAAGGTCGTGACTGGGTGACAGACTGTACAGCTCAAGCCGATATTTATAAGTCGCTTACTTTAGCCCTTGAAGCATTAATTCAATCACAATAATACAAGGTAGGTAACGGCCACTCGGATCAAATAACTGAGTGGCCACCTATAGGGATGTGAATAAATTAGGTGCCTCATTATGGAATACGTACATAAATTGACAGGCCGATAAGTTGGAGTACTCAACATGAATATACGAATATTATTTTTAAGCATATTACTGCTTACGCTATCCGTTGGGGTAAAAGCAACGAGTAATTTTACTTTCACTGAAATAGCCGATACCAAGAATGATTTTAGTGGTATTCAAGCCCTTGCTAATCAATTAGGAATGAATAATAAAGGGGAGGTGGCATTTTCTGTGAATTTTATTGATGGCTCAAAGGCTGTCTATAAAGGAAGCGGAAACTCATTAACGTTAATAAGAGAGCTATCACCTAGCTCAACAAATCAACTGGTGTCTGGTTCCAGTAACGGGATCGGCATCAATGAGAATAGTGTTGTGGCTTTTACTGAGTCTATCGGTTCTGGACGGAGTCAAATGTTTTCGGGCTCAGGTGGCAGCCTTTCCCCTCTTACGGATGGCTCAAGCGCTAATTTATTGAGCGGGGCTGACATCAATAACTTGGGACAAGTGGCATTTTATGATGATCGGTTGGTTGTTACTGATGGTGTTAGCGAATACGGTGTGGGTATTGATTTCAATACAATTGGTATCCCTGTAATTAATCAGCTTGGCGAAGCAGTTGTAGCTACACTCAGCCGTTATACTGGTGAAATTGTAGTGAATAAAATTAGTCCTGTTACGGGTTTATTTGATCGTTTCGTTATAGGTGCATTGAGGGACGTCGGTATTCAAGATTATCTATTAGGTTTTAATAACCGCAGTAATATAAGCTATTCGTTGGATGGAGATACTCGTAAGGAGGTTGGTCTGCTGACGGAAACAGGTTTTTTGACTTTGCTTGATACCAGCGATGGTTTTGCTCGTTTTTTAGACAACACATCACTGAATGATTATAATCAGGTCCTGTTTGCGGCAAATAGAATCGACAATGGCTTAATTGGAGGACTATATTTAGTTGGTCTACATGGTAATCCACCGAACATTGTCGTCGAAGTGGGAGATGAAATAAACGGAAAAATCATTCAGTCAATAAGTGCTACTAACCGCATCAGTGTTTCAACCTCATCACTTAATTTATCGAGTCAAGTTGCCTTTGTCGCTGATGTAACTGATGTTGGCTCCAGTGATACATATTCAGTCCTTTTTAGAGCCGATCCTCTAGCTGGGATCTCGCCAGAAAAACCACTTCTACCTGGGCCAGACGATAATATAGAAGGAGGTGGCTGGCTTATACCAATACCAATTAGGTGTCAAAACTTTTTTCAAATAAGGTGCTTTATAGATCCTGAATATGCGCAGGGATATCAGTTTGGACTAACATCAGATGAAGCCCCTAGCTTTGAATCAGTGCTGATTCCTGCACCTCTACCGGGCGGTGATGATACTTTTGAACTTATATTTAATGGGATCAGTACGGAACTAGTCGCTGGCACACCGATCTACTTCACGGATTGGTATCTTTCCGGTGTCAGAGATTTTATTATTCAAGGTATTTCAGTTGATGAGCAAATTTTGCCGGATGACTTTACTGCTTTTGTAACAGGAATAACTTTTGTAGATGATGGTACTACCTCTGAATTTTCTGTCAGTATGATCCCCATTGTTGATAATTCCGCCCCTACTCTAGGTGAACTTGCAGTAACCACAGAGCCATTACCTTTAGGTAACCCAGTATATATTGAAGCATCTGTAAGTGATCCTGATACTAGTGATAACTTGACTGCGCGTATTGAGTGGGGAGATGGCACCTATACGGACTATGCTCCATTATTGACTACTGGTGCGGGCACATTAACGGGTACACATAGTTACAGTCAACCAGGAGTCTACACCATTGATGTAACTCTAACGGATATTGCCGGTGCAATGGATACGGCAAGTTACAGTTATGTGGCAGTATATGATCCAAGCGCGGGCTTTGTCACCGGTGGTGGCTGGTTTGATTCTCCTGCGGGGGCTTATATCGAAGAACCTGAGTTAACCGGTAAAGCGCAGTTTGGTTTTGTGGCTAAATACAAAAAAGGCAAGTCTGTTCCCGATGGCAATACCCAGTTCCAATTTAAGGCAGGAGGATTAAACTTCCATTCCACTGTCTATGATTGGCTGGTGATAGCCGGTGCCAAGGCGTTGTTCAAGGGCGTCGGTCAGGTTAACGGCACGGAGGGTTATGGTTTTATCCTGAGCGCAAAAGATGGCGACCTGAACGGTGAGGGTAGTGATAGCTTCCGCATCAAAATTTGGCGCTTGGATACCGAGGAGGTCATCTACGACAACCAACTTGGAGCTGAAGATGACGCCGAAGCGCCTACCACACTCGGGGGAGGCAGCATAGTGGTGCACTCAGCTAAGAAAAAGTAGCTTAGCTTCAGCGTTAAATTAAACCATGCCGGCCGCTATCAGGTCGGCATTTTTATTGCGCCTCACTTTAACCTCAAAGAGCCGCTACTTTATAATTTACCCTGTAGATTATCCATTCAAAATAAGATTGTATATAAAAATACCTATTACGGGCATTACAAAGAGCAAGTAGGGCTATAGTGAGGGGGCGAATATCTATTGTGACTTTATTCTTTTATATCAATTAGTTGAGTTGTGGATGGGCGGCATGATGTATGTCGGTAGTTAGGCTGGGTAAAATAGCCTCTTGGTTCAAACAATAAGCCCATAACCCGAATATGGGGCCGATTCACTATGAGGAGCATAACTTCACATCATTAGCGGCGGTTTTCAAGAGAGTTGTCGCCTGACGTTTAAATTTATGCCACCTTATTCTCTTTTATTTCAGTCTTTGACTTCTCTGGATTAAGCCTGACTTCTTTAACTGGTGCCCAATTTTTGATTTCACCTGACCAACGAC
>NZ_JBFGZY010000179.1:0-6890 GCF_041586535.1 Psychromonas sp.
CGGATCATGTGGCGGTGCTGCGCTAGATGCCCTGACGACTTATATCGAGCAACAAAATAGACCTAAGTAACGTTAATGCTTCGCATCAATGATTTTCATCACCGCCATGAATGACGGTGTTTTTCATCTAAATGGATAAATCTTAGCGCTGTCAGTATTAAAGTTGATACTTTTTATATTGCCCAGCCCAATCGAGATAGTCAGGTAAGGAGAGACTTTGGTATTAGCTGCGCTAATTTGCAGATTTTCAATATTGGTTTTTAACTTCTCTACCAGCTGCAGCGCATCCTGTGATGAATTGCACTCAAACAACAGCGCAAACTCTTCACCGCCGACCCGAAAGATATAATCATTTTTGCTGCTTATGGTCTCCCTGATTGCAGTGGAAACTCTCTGCAGAGCAAGATCACCCGCAGCATGTCCATAGGTATCGTTGCAACATTTGAAAAAGTCGATATCCATTGAGGCAAAAGAAGACGCCTGCTTGCGGTGAGCAAATGAGGTGATTTTTTGCTCAAGAACATTTTCAAAATATCTTCTATTTTACAATCTGGTTAACCTGTCGGTGATACTGACCTTATTTAAGGCTGTGTTTATTTTATCAAGCTCGCTTAACGTGTTTTTATATTGACTGACATCGAGCATAACCCCGACCAGCCCGAGAATTTGATTATCGACCACCAGAGTGGATTTATAAAAGTGATAATCTCTTTCAATGCCGTCTGCACATTTTACTTTTGTTTCGTAGCTCTGTTGCGTCACTGTTTTTAAAAGTTCAGCATCTTTCTGATAATAGATATCGGCATTTTTTTGAGGAATTATATCGGGCAGATCATAAAGTGATTTACCTGTTATTTCCTCTTTGGGAATACCTAAAATAGTTTTTGAAAAAGCATCATTACAATATTGGTATACACCATTTATATCTTTGTAAAACATCGGACTTGGAATAATATCGAACAAGATTTTTAAGAAAGCATGATTGACTTTCTGCTCCTCTTTTAATGTTTCAAAAAGAGCAAGTTTTGCCTCCAACCTCGCTATTTTATTTTCCAGCATTGCGTAGCTAGGCTTTTCGCTCATCTTTATGAATCTCCGATAAAAATAGGCATAAATTAAGTTATGTCTGAAAAACAATTTGTTATCAGACAGTTAAGTAACAGAACATAATAAGTATTAAAATCCCCCTAAGCAAGGTATTGTTTTATTTTCCTTGTTAATCTGTGGCTCAATAAGCCGTTTTTTTTGCCTGAAGGAAAACAACAACCTGGAAAGCTACCCGCTGTGCAGGAAAGAAAAAACCGTTAACAAAGTTAACGGCTAAGGATATATCCCCATGATACCTCAAGGTGCTTTATCAGGTAGGGGGATTCACCGCGATTTCTTCTATCTGATTGACAACTATATTTGCTACCGTATTGCAGTCGCTGAGAGTGAATGTAAGCGGGATCCTGATATCGATGAGTGTCGCTAAAAGACCTTCTGTCGACGTCAGCAATGGCTGCTTATCAAGATAGAGCCAGCTGTCATATTTACTCGTGTAACTGCTTGGTTCTGCTTCTCCAAACCACTTAATAGAAACGCCTTTAGCCTCGCAATTGGTAATCAGATTTTTGCAGTCGCTATATGAGAATGCCGGAAGAGAAAACTGGATAGAACTGGCAACAAAGCCCTCTTTTTCATCTCGTGTTATGGTTTTGATGTGCTTACTTGACTTGAAAATAGTGTTCATTAAGTCGTATCTGGCATTCCAATCGTGGCATTTCTGATCCAGGTTTTTTAACTGTGGCAGTAATATTGCGGCTCTCAGGTTATCCATACGACCGCTATAGTTTGGAATAGTGTATTTAACCTCATTAAATGCTTCTTTTTCAGGCGCAGCATAATGTTTTTCATAAAGCATATAAGAGCCGGAATATATTATTGCCCTGGTTATTATCTCCTTGTGGGGAGTAACCAATAATCCCCCTTCTCCAGAATTCATATGCTTATAAGTTTGTGTGCTGAAGCATGCCACGTCCCCAAAGCTGCCACTCATTTTGCCATCCCATTTAGCGCCCATGGTATGCGCACAATCTTCTATAAGATAGATATTGTTTCGTCGACAAATATCCATGACACGATCCATATCTGCAATGTGCCCGCGCATATGGGAAAGCAGTAAATATTTAGCCCCGGATTGCGCTGCCTTAATCTCTAAATCGGCCAGATCGATACACAGTTGCTCATCAATATCAACGAATACCGGGATGCCGCCGGCATTGTGGATAGCACCTGGAACGGGTGCCAGAGTAAATGCATTGCACAGCACTTTGTCGCCTTTGGCAACGCCGACACTTAGCAGCGCCACGTGCAGCGCATAACCGCATGAAGCACAGGCAAGACAATTGTCAACACCAATATATTCGCTGAATGCGAGTTCAAGCTGATCGGTTAAGCTTTTTTCACCCGCTTCCGTATTGTAGCGGTGAAGACGACCGGATTGCATCACTGCGATTGCCGCTGCAATACCCTCCTCGGGGATGGGTTCCTGCTGAGTGAAAGATTTAGTAAATATCGTCATTAATCTGTCTTCCTAACTGTCTGATTGTTCGCTAATTGTTATACAGAGTAATAGAGCGGTTGGTGCGACCATTTGGGCCTCGCCCTTCGGGATCGGCTAACAATCTCTCATTGTACTTTGTGGCAGCTCGAAAGAGAGCTCTATCCCTTTGCTAACAGGGCTTGTCCGAGCGATTTTTAGCCTGCTCTGGCGTTCGTTTCTTAAACTATATGGCGCTCTGATAATCACCCTACCCCTAAGTCTGCTATTTCTTTAGCTCCAGCCTTTTTAATTAATAGCTCCAGCCAGTTTTTATTTGTTTCCTTGTTAGTGGATCCAATAATGTCTCTAACTGGCTCTAACCTTAGTGGATCAATATTGCAATAATCAATTCTTTGATCAAGATCAATAATTAGTGAGGCTATTAAATGGAACAAATTTGGCTGGCAATACCAATCGTAATATTCGCGGGAGTGGTACGGGGCTTTAGTGGATTTGGTTTTACTGCAATTGCGGTCGTCGGGCTAAATTTTTTTTTAGAGCCTCAGCAAAGCGTTGCCGTGGTATTATCTTTAGATGTTATCTGCAGCGTTAACCTATGGCGTGCCGCGCTTAAACAGGCCGACCTTACCACCCTGAAAAAACTTATTTTCGGCTCTGTATTGGGTATTCCGGTGGGCTACTGCTTTTTACTCTTAATTCCAGCAGAAATACTTAAACTGTTGATTTGTATTGTGATCCTTGGGTTATCTCTGCTTCTATTTTCTGAATTCAGGCCTTTTAATGCAGAGAAAACAAGTACAAAAATAGGCTTTGGTTTAGCTTCCGGTGCCGGTACTGCAAGCGCATCGGTTGGCGGGCCTATGATTCTATATTATATGTTATCGAGTAATTTAAGTACCAGCTCTCAACGGGCTACCATGATTTTATTCTTTATCGCCAGTGAATTGGTGGCCGTGATCGGACTTATCGCAGGCGGAATGGTAGACAGTACATTGCCCAAAGCCATATTAATACTTGTGATTCCGACACTTATCGCAGGATATGTCGGTCAGGTCTTATTCAAGCGCAAACCGCCACAATCTTTAAAAAGCTTTGCTCTGCCTGTGATGATAGCCGTTGCCCTACTCGGCATTATTAATTCTGCTTTAATACTGTTTTAACAAACGCTTGAAGGCATTGTTCAGTCACCGACTGAGCAATGCCTTCAGGGACCTCGGCTTCAGCCGAGCCTGGTGATTTATATATATACCCATGATACTTCAAGATGCAAAGTCAGCAAGGCAAATTGTGCCGAGATGCTAGCATAAAATTGAAGTATAGTTAATCTACATAGAGATTTTATAACAACGCAGATTGGTACAAGTTGCCTTGCCCTACGGGGCGCTAGCTCGAAAACCAGCTCTGCGCTGCAACAATCGAAAAGGGAATAACCATTACCTCATGCTGCGCCTTGATCTGGTCTCCGAGCTTGTGCCTGACAAAGCATTTTGAAGTAACATGGGTATAGCAGCCTTCTGATTGCTATGATCCACCGTATTTGCTTTAGCCACGATAACTGCGTTGTTTAAATTTCAATAGCACCTGAATCAAACATTTTACTGTTTAAGTAAAAATAATAACTATTTTTATTCGACTTTCTTAAGCTCCTGTTTGGCCAACGCACGGTCTACTTATGCCAGATTATTCCACAGACTTACCCACAGGTTAATCACAACATCTTGTGCTATCTTTACTTGAGGATAACTAGATATAGTGTTTTAATTGATCTTTTATCCAAACAGTTTTTCGCTGCTACAAAGAGTAGCAAAAAAAATTATGCCGTTCACAAACATTATCCATGGCCGGGATTAATGACTTATGTTTACGGCTCTGCCGGTGCGGATAGTTAGCATGGCATAAACAGCACGGCACAAAATAGTAAGACAGACAATAAAAAGGTGAAACATGTCTAAATCAGTTCAGCAAACCACTACAAAAGATTCTGCCAGCAAGCACATTACTGCGTCACTCAATATCCCATTACAAAGCACTTCTGTGGATATTTGGGATAAAAAGTATCGTTTAGTGAGTAAAGACGGTAATGCAGTTGATACCGATATTCATGCAACCTATCAGCGGGTGGCAAGTGCTTTGGCAGATCTGGAAAAAGACAGTGCTTACTGGAGCGAACAATTTTCCTGGGCATTAGAAAATGGTGCCATTCCTGCCGGCCGTATCATGTCAAATGCCGGTGCCCGTGAGCACAAACCTGCTACTTCTACCATCAACTGTACCGTTTCCGGCACTATATATGATTCTATGGACGATATTCTTGGTAAAGTGCATGAAGCTGGCTTAACTTTAAAAGCCGGTTGCGGTATTGGTTACGACTTTTCTACCCTGCGTCCTCGTGGTGCCTTTGTTTCCGGTGCCGGTGCTTATACATCCGGCCCACTTTCCTTCATGGATATCTACGACAAGATGTGTTTTACCGTTTCTTCTGCCGGAGGCCGCCGTGGCGCACAAATGGGCACGATGGATATTCGCCACCCGGATGTCATGGAATTTGTTAAAGCCAAACGTGAAAATGGCCGTCTGCGCCAATTTAATCTATCGCTGTTAATTACCGAAGATTTTATTAATGCGGTAAAAGCCGATAGCGACTGGGATCTGATCTTCCCGATGAATGTTAAAGAAGTCGCGCAAGCAGAAAAAGATAACACCTTAGTATGGGCTTATTGGCCGATACAGGAAGGTTACCAACAAAACGACCTGGGCCAGGTGGCTTGTCGTGTCTATCAAACACTGCCTGCGCGTCGCTTATGGAACGTGATCATGTCGTCAACTTACGATTTTGCCGAGCCCGGATTTATCCTGATCGATAAAGTGAACGAAATGAACAATAACTGGTTCTGTGAAGATATTCGTGCCACTAACCCTTGTGGTGAACAACCATTACCACCTTACGGCGCTTGTTTATTAGGCAGTGTCAATTTGACCCGTTTTGTAAAAAAACCCTTTACTGAGCAGGCTGAGTTTGATTGGGATGCCTATCGTAAGGTCGTTTCTATCTTTACCCGTATGCTGGATAACGTGGTAGAAATTAACCAATTACCCCTCGAAAAACAGCGTCAGGAAATCGAAAGCAAACGTCGTCACGGTATGGGCTTTTTAGGTTTAGGTTCAACCATGACCATGATGAGAATAAAATATGGTAGCCCGGCTTCTGTCGCCTTTACCGAACAGGTCGCACAGGTGATGGCGGTAACGGGGTGGGAGTCCGCACTTGAATTAGCCAAAGAAAAAGGTCCTGCACCAATTATGGATCAGGAGTTTGAAGTGACCGGTAAAATGTTAACCCAGCGGCCGGAAATGAAAAAAGATGGCTTTAAACTGGGTGACAAAGTGAAAGGCAAGGTTTTACACGCAAAATACAGCCGTTATATGCAGCAGCTCGCTGACATCAAGCCGCAATTAGTTGAACAACTGGCAGAGCAAGGAGCCCGCTTTACGCATCACAGCTCGATTGCTCCGACGGGGACGATCTCCCTGTCGCTGGCCAATAATGCCAGTAACGGCATTGAGCCGAGCTTTGCACACCACTACTCACGCAATGTGATCCGGGAAGGTAAAAAGAGTAAAGAAAGTGTTGATGTTTATTCATTTGAATTGCTGGCTTACCGGGAATTGGTCAACAATAGCGCCATGCCTTATAGCGATCTGCCTGAGCAGCAATTACCGGACTACTTTATTGCCGCTGATGATGTCACGCCGCAACAGCACGTGGACGTGCAGGCTGCCGCCCAGCGTTGGGTTGATTCTTCTATTTCAAAAACGGCAAACGTGCCAACGGACTACCCTTACGAAAGCTTTAAAGAGATCTATCTCTACGCTTACGATCAAGGTCTGAAAGGCTGCACCACGTTCCGTTTTAACCCGGAAGCCTTCCAGGGCGTATTAGTGAAAGAGCGGGATCTGGAAAATACCATTTACGAATTTACCCTGGAAGACGGCTCTAAAATCGAAGTGAAAGGTAATGAAGAAATTGAGTATGATGGCGAAACGCATACAGCGGCAAACCTGTATGATGCGCTTAAAGAAGGTTATTACGGTAAGTTCTAGGGTCTGTTAATCTTTCGAGATTGTTTTTGCAGCAGTTTGTTGGTTCTTTATACAAGGCAGAGCCTGAGTAGTGTAGTTATTCTACATAAACAGGCGATAACGCAGTAGAAAGAGCCAACAAACGCTGCCCGAAGGGTTCGGCTAAAAGCGTTTTACTCTTTGTTGCGAGGTATTTACTTAGAATGACTAAGCTACACACCTCGCGTCGCGATTAAAACGCTTTTATCTCGAACAAAAATTAACC
>NZ_JBFGZY010000180.1:0-6862 GCF_041586535.1 Psychromonas sp.
CGTATGGAACGATTTTGAACAGCTTTAGCTGGCCACAAGGTGGTGAAGAACAGGACGTTCTGAATCAAATCAATAACAAAGACTAAAACGTAGTTTTATGTCTAGCTAGCATTCATTTTAGCAAGTATAAATGAGTAGATAGTTATCGGATTTGGTATAACTTCGAATAACCTTATAGTACGTGCCATAAGTAAGTAACAAAAATAACCAATTATCATTACTGCTATACAGATATTGTATTGTTGCTAGCAAACTTTTGATTCAACAGATTATGAATATTCATTGCAATACACAATCCCGACAAGCTGCCAGCCCCCCCAAACTGACAATAATATTCATTAATTTTGTTTCTCAGACATGGCCTGCTGAATAGCGGGAATTGCCTCAATAACGACCTTTGTAAAAGCTTCTGCACTGGGTGAAAAGCGGTGCTTCTTGTAATGCAACAGTAGAGGGATATTGGGAGAAACCCCTTTAATCGTAATAAACCGGCAACCGCTACTCGCCAATTTTCTTATCGAATGGGGGGCAATTGAAACACCAATACCTGCCGCTACCTGAGTGAGTAAGGTCTGCATCTGTTTGGGTTGGTTTTTGATAAACGGTGAAAAGTTTTCCTGCTGGCATAAACTGATAATTGCGTCAAAAATACCTACTGCTTCGGAGCGCGCAAATAACACAAAAGGTTCATCCTGCAAAGAAGATAAGTTAAGCGATGCTTTTTTGGCAAGTGGGTGATTATCCGGAAGGATAGCTGTCAGGCTATCGATATAGATATCGATAGCCTGATAATCAGCTGCAATCAGTTTGGGCATAGGGCGGGAAAACCCGAGATCAATTTTGTTTTGTTCAAATGCCTCAATCTGCTCCGATGCGGTCATCTCAACAAGATTAATATCAACTTTGGGGTAACGTAATGAGTAGTGGCGAACCAGATCAGGAATAAAAGAAAGCGTGGCTCCCCCCATATAAGCAATGGTTAATGAGCCAATCTCCCCCTGATAGGTTTTAACAACGTGTTCTTTAGCCAACTCAGCGCGCCTAAGCAGGTCAATCGCCTCGCTCAATAGCTGTTCACCGGCTGTTGTTATCACCACCTCTCTGGAGTTACGAAAGAACAGTTTGACCCCCAGCTCATCTTCTAATGCGGTAATATGACGGCTGATTGCCGGCTGCACGGTATAAAGCTCCCTTGCTGCCGCAGAAAAGCTCTTCAATGCCGCCACAGCCACAAAGCTCTTTAAGGTTTTCAGTTCCATCATATTTCCCTATTTTATATTGGAATAAATCCAGATGTAGCATCACTTTTATACCATTAAGCTCAATTACATGAACAAAAACTGCATAGCTTAACCCGATAATAACAAGCTATTTGATTAATAGCTGGCTATCGGGATTAAAAACAGTGCGGATATAATAGAGGGTTTAGTCTGTCAAAAACAGATAACTAAAAAATGGTAGTTTATCCTGGTAAATGCTTGCTTGAAAATATGTTCCACGTGGAACAAAAGAGCGACAATATAAAAGAGGCGCTAACTTAGTTAACGCCTGCAACTTAATCTTTTTTATTTACTCTCTGATTCTTCATATAAGGCGTTAATAGTATCAGCCAGAATGGTAATACCGCGCTCCACAACACTCGCTTCCTGAGCGTAATTAAGGCGAATACATTCCTGAGTATGCTGCCACCCCTGATCTAATCCCGGGAAAAAGTAATGTCCGGAGACCACCAGCAGACCTTGCTCTTTTAATCTTTTGTATAGCTCATTTGAACTGATCGGCAGATCTTTAAACCATAACCAGAGAAATAATGCGCCCTCGGCTTTATGTATTTTGAAGCAGGGTGTGTTTATTTTTGATTGTAATAATGCCACTGCTTTTTCTGCTTTAGCCTGATAAAAGGGTTTAATAACATCGTTACTTAACTTAATTATCTCTTTTGTTTTCACTAAAGGTAAGGCTATTTCCGGACCAATCCCGCCAGGTGACAAGGCCATAATACCGGACAGATTAGACATCGCTTTGATAATAGTCGGATTAGCGATAACGATACCGCAGCGTGCACCAGGCATACCAAACTTTGATAAACTTAAACATAATATCGTGTTTTCATTCCAGAATGGCGTCGCTTGAGCAAATATTATATTTGGAAAAGGAGTACCGTAAGCGTTATCAATAATGAGTGGTACATTATTCTCTCTGGCCAGACAATCCAGATGCTGTATCTCTTCATCGGTTAAAACATTGCCGGTTGGATTAGTTGGCCGTGAAACACAAATAGCGCCCACATCTTTATCAACCTTAAGCGCATCAAAGTCGACATGGTATTTAAAAAAACCATTTTGCAGTTCGGTTATTTTCGGACGAACGGCAATAAAAGCATCTTCGGAAACACTTGCATCAGCATAACCAATATATTCAGGGGCCAATGGAAAAAGGATTTTTTTCTTTTTATCATTACTGAAATTGCCGCCGAGCAGGTTAAACAGATAAAAGAATGCATTCTGACTGCCGTTGGTTAACATGATATTTTCCGACGTTAAATTCCAGCCATAGAGTTCATTAAACAGATCCGCCAGCGCATTAATGAAACTGTTTTTTCCTTGCGGACCATCATAATTTGCCAATGTATTGGTCAATTTCCCCTGCGTTAACAACTCCTGCATCAACTCTGTTAAACGCTGTTGAATTTCCGGAATGGCAGCGGGATTACCTCCACCCAACATTAAAATATCATCGCCTCCGCGGATACCTTCATTGAGATCATCCATTAATTCAGTAATACCTGAATGTTGAGTAAATTTATTTCCAAATATTGAGTAGGGCATTATCGTTCCTTTAGTTTGTTATTTAGATAATTGTTTCACATGAAACAATTATCTAAATAAGCAATGATTAGCTGTTTCACGTGAAACAAAAAAGCCCAGCATAAACTGAGCTTTTTCATAATATTTGCTGCCGGCAGCAACCAGCAGCAAGGGAGAATTCTCTCCTATTTATAAAACAGAGACGTCAGCAACCTGTAAAAACAAATTACGTAAACGGGCTAAAATAGCAAGACGATTCTGTTTTACGGCAGGATCTTCCGCCATAACCATGACGTTGTCAAAGAATTCGTCCACAGGAGCTCTCAGAGTGGCAAGTTCAAACAAGGCTGACTCGTAGTCTAGTTGCTCAAATAAAGGGCTTAGCTTTGATTCTAGAGAGCCTAAAATTTCAGACAATGCAATTTCAGCAGGCTCCTGCAGCAAAGAAGTGTCGATTTCGGCACTTATCTCACCTTTTACTTTAGCTAATATATTACTGATACGTTTATTGGCAGCAGCAATTGGTGCAGCTTCCGGCAGAGTCTGGAACTTGGCAACCGCCTGAATACGTTTTTCAAAGTCAACCGGCTTAGTCGGACGACGATCCAGTACAGATTGAATCAGCTCTACGGAATAACCATTTGTCTGATAAGTCGCACGGAATCGTGCAAATAAGAAATCCACAACATCTTGTACTACGTTAACGTTGGTTAATTTCTTACCGTATTGCACTTTCGCAATTTCAGTTAAGACCACTACATCAAGGTCGAGGTTTTTTTCGGTAATGATGCGTAACAGACCAATAGCAGCACGGCGCAATGCAAATGGATCCGCTGCCCCTTTAGGCGCCTGACCAATACCAAAAATACCCACCAGCGTATCAAGCTTATCCGCTAAGGAAACACAGCATGCTACTAAAGAGGTTGGTAATTTATCACCGGCAAAACGGGGTAAGTACTGCTCGTTTAGGGCAATCGCAACTTCGTTATCTTCGCCATCATGCTGGGCGTAATACATCCCCATAATCCCCTGAACATCAGGAAACTCCATTACCATCTCAGTCATTAAGTCTGTTTTGGACAACAGGCCGGCACGGAAAGCATGCTTAGTATCGGCTTTAATCTGCAGAGCGATATCTTCAGCAATATTGGCAATACGCTCAGATTTTTCTTTCAGCGTACCGAGTTTTTGCTGGAATAAAACACTGGATAAGGATTCCAGACGGCTTGCTAAGGTTTTTTTCTTATCTGTTTCAAAGAAGAATTCCGCATCGGCTAAACGCGGGCGAACCACTTTTTCATTGCCACTGATCACCTGTGCCGGATCGCGGCTGACAATGTTGGATACAAAAATAAAGCGTGGTAATAGATTGCCTTGTTTATCCAATACCGGAAAGTACTTCTGGTTATCTTTCATGGTGTAGATCAGGGCTTCAGAAGGCACATCTAAGAACTTCTCTTCAAATGAGCCCACCAGGGTCACCGGCCATTCTACTAATGACGTTACTTCTTCAAGCAGGTTATCATCAATTGCTGCAACGCCATTTTCATGAGCTGCTAACGCTTCAACCTGATCGCGGATGATCGCTTTACGTCGTTCATAATCTGCAATCACTTTACCGCTGTCATCCAGCAGAGATTCATACTGATCGGCATGATTGATGATGATTTCTGCTTCACCTAAGAAGCGGTGACCACGGATAGTCCGATCAGATTCAATGCCTAATAACTCACCTGGAATTAACTGTGCACCAAATAGCATGGTAACAGTATGAACAGGGCGGATAAACTGGGTACTTGCTGCTCCCCAACGCATAGGTTTAGGAATAGGTAATTTGGCAAGCGCACTGGCCGCGATTTCCGGAATCAGTTGCGTTACAGATAAGCCTTGTACTTCAGATTTAAATAATAACCACTCGCCTTTATCGGTGATCAGACGTTCCGCCTGCTCGACAGTAATACCGTTTGAACGAGCCCAGCCTTGTGCGGCCTTAGTCGCTTGCCCCTGCTCATCGAAGGCAACATTCACTGCCGGACCACGTTTTTCGACTATTTTATCCGCTTGTGCAGCTGATAAATTAGCCACGATTAAAGCTAAACGGCGTGGAGAAGCTAACCAGCGAACGTTATCAAAGGATAATTCCGCTTTTATTAATTCGGCTTCAACGTTACCTGCAAATGATTCAGCAAGTTTACGTAATGATTTTGGTGGTAACTCTTCAGTACCCAGTTCAATCAATAAATTTTCTTGTGACATGAAACGTGCCTCTATTTAACTAGGTTTTTGCAAAGTGGGAAACCAAGCGCTTCACGCTTAGCATAATAAGCTTCAGCCACTGCTTTTGATAATGTCCGCACGCGAAGAATGTAACGCTGACGTTCAGTCACAGAGATAGCATGACGTGCATCTAACAGGTTGAAAACATGAGATGCTTTCATCACCTGTTCATATGCAGGAAGCGCTAAACCGGCATCAATAAGCTTTTGGCTGTCTTTTTCACACTGATCAAACTGCGCAAATAACGCATCAACATCGGCGTGCTCAAAATTATAAGCTGATTGTTCAACTTCGTTTTGATGGAAGATATCACCGTAGGTTACTTTACCCATCGGACCATCAGTCCAAACCAGATCGTAGATACTTTCAACGCCCTGCACGTACATTGCAATACGCTCTAAACCATAAGTGATTTCACCGGTAACCGGGCTGCATTCCAGGCCGCCAACCTGCTGGAAATAAGTAAACTGTGTTACTTCCATGCCGTTTAGCCAGATTTCCCAGCCTAATCCCCATGCGCCAAGCGTCGGTGATTCCCAGTTATCTTCCACAAAGCGGATATCATGGATAGAGGTATCGATACCAATCTCTTCAAGCGATTGCAGATACAGATCCTGAATGTTTTTAGGAGATGGCTTTAATACCACCTGAAATTGATAATAGTGTTGTAAGCGGTTTGGATTTTCGCCATAACGACCATCGGTCGGACGGCGGCATGGCTGTACGTAAGCGCTGTTCATCGGCTCAGGGCCAATTGAACGTAAGAATGTTTGTGGATGGAATGTACCGGCACCCACTTCCATATCAAGTGGTTGAACAATGGCACAACCTTGGCGAGCCCAGAAATCTTGCAATGCAAGAATTAGCCCTTGGAATGTTTTTGTATCGAATTTTTGCATGATTTCGGCTTCGAGTTGGTTAGAAAAAAATGAAATCTATTATACCTATTGAGGGCTATTATACCAATGGCAATCAGTTACATAGTCAACTTTGCAGTCAATAGTCAGAGTTAATGATTGAGAAGCCAATCGCCATACAGTTCAATATAATTACTATGGCGCTAAAAGAGAAAGTAAACACTCACAGTTAGGCCGATTTATTGAAAATAAATAAGCCCGGCAGTAAAATCCGCACTTTTCAGCAGCTTTTTGTATAATCAGCAGATTAAGTCATTCCGACAGAATAAGAGCCTATGACGACAAAATTTAAAGAAAACGACCTGTATTTCCCGATTAAAACCTTTTTAGTTAATTTGGGTTATAAAGTAAAGGGGGAAATAAAAAATTGCGATATCGTTGCCTTAAAAGAGGATTCAATCATCATTATAGAGCTTAAATTAAGTCTGAATATCACCCTATTATTACAGGCTGTTGAACGTTTTACTCTTGCGGATACCGTCTATATTGCGATCCCGAAACACTGCACTGTTTACAAAAAACAGAGATCCAGAGTCAAAAAACTGATCGCCCGTTTAGGGTTGGGCCTGATTGTCGTTGATATCCAAAAAGAGCAGCAGTATGTTGAAATAATTAACGATCCCAAAGACTACACACCGCGTAAAAACAGGAGTAAACAAAATAGCTTATTAAAAGAGTTTTCAACACGTGTCGGTGATACTCAGAAAGGGGGCTCTACAACTGTCATTCCGCACCTAAATAATTATTAAGATTCAGAACAAAATAGTGATCTGAGTTTCACAATTCTCAGATATTAGAAAAAAAATAAAAAAACGATTGACCCCGATCTCTCTTTTTGATCTATTACTCTCTTTTGAAAGA
>NZ_JBFGZY010000181.1:0-6645 GCF_041586535.1 Psychromonas sp.
ATGCTAGCTAGACATAAAACTACGTTTTAGTCTTTGTTATTGATTTTGTAATTAGAACAACTAGTTACTGCAATCAATGCCTTGCTTTCATCCATTTTTTCTACGCCTAAATAGATCATCTAATTATCGGAATTGGTATAATTTGAACGTTGGAGTTTAAGGCAATGGTCAGAAGGGCCGAAGTCATTTACGCCAGTTTAGGTTTATGAGCGGGACAGGCTCTGCTGTCCCTGTATATGGCACCATCGAGTCACGAACAACACTTTCTTTATCTTATTTTTCTTGCTGTTGAGAAGCATAACTCCCCCAAACTACGAAACTACGTTTCGGTTTCTTATCGTCTACCCGCCGTCAGGGCGAAACCATCTTGAAAAGCACCGCTAGCTAAAAACTAAGTCCCGACATTAAAGTTTACTGATGCTAAAGAGCACTAAAACTGTCTTAAGCCAGCTTCCTTCCGCTTCGATCGCTATTCTCTGTCAGGTTCCAATGGATAAAATTGAATTATAGGTAGTTCTACATAGATATTTGATAACAACGCAGATCAATACAATTTGGCTTGTCCTGCGGGGGGCGGCTCGAAACCAGTATTGCGTTACAGCACTCGATAAGAGAATAATCATTATCCTCATGCCGCGCCTTACTCCGGTCTCCGAGCCGGGGCCAGAGAAGCGCCTCGAAGGGGGATGGGGATATATTCCCTGCGTAAATTTCTGACCAGTAAAACCGGAAGTGTTGTTGATTATATTCATGCTTACACAGAGAATTATTTTATTGTTACACAGGTTTAATTGCCTTTGCATTGATCTATTTTTTATATTTATCGCACCGATTTGGTGCTTTTTTGCGATAAAACCTCTAGTTGCTAACTTACCAATATTTTTAATGAAACAGAAATACAACTTAATTTACCTTTATTTTCAATGTGATATTGTTTTTTTTGTTTGGTGATTCGTCTGATTTTTGGAATTTGGCTTAATTATTGCTTTTTAACTATTCATGGTATGGCGATCGGCCATCAATGCTTTTTTCATCTATGCAAAACAATCAGGGCAAACAGTTTAGCGTCTAAAGCTTGATAACTACAGGTAATCTGCTAGGTTGATTTTGTATAGTTATTAAACTTCACAGCGTACAGAGTTGGTTATAACAGAGGGTAAAATGCATAATAAAACACTCATATTTACTGATTTAGATGGCACATTACTGGATCATCACACTTATCAAACTGAAGCTGCGGACGGGACTATTGCTCAGCTTAAATCTAAAAATATCCCTATTATCCCCAATACCAGTAAAACGCGTGACGAACTGTTATTGATTCGTAAAGATTTACAACTCAATACACCTTTTATCAGTGAAAATGGTGCGGCCGTATATATACCCGTCAACTATTTTAAAACACAACCTCCGGGCACCGAGGTTCAGGATGGTTTTTGGGTTAAGGCATTTTCCCGCCCTAAAGAATTCTGGCTGTCTTTATTAACTCTGGAGGCAAAACAGTTTAGCGCTGATTTCCATGGTTTTTCACAAATGAGTGTTGAGCAATTGGCTGATTTAACCGGATTGAGTATAAATGATGCGGCATTAGCTAAACAGCGTTTATACGGTGAACCGGTTAACTGGTTGGGTTCTCAGCAAGCTAAACAGGATTTTATTAAACATATGCACTTGTTAGGTGCGAATGTGCTGGAAGGAGGACGTTTTTTACATATCAGCGGCAATTGCGATAAAGGACAGGCGCAAATCTGGTTAGCCGAGCAATATAAAATCAATCAGCCTGAATTTACCTTTACGACTATTGCACTCGGCGATAGTCATAATGATATTGCCATGTTAGAGGCTGCTGATATTGCTGTTCTGATCCGTTCTCCCGCGCATGATTTTCCAACCTTACAAAAAGAAACCGATATTTATAAGAGTAGTGAATATGGCCCAGCCGGCTGGGCGGAATGTTTGCAAAAAATAATTTTTAAATAACATTTAAGGAACTCTGATTATGGCTGATTTTTATCAAAACGGTATTGTTACGACAATGCATCATTTATCGCAACGAAGTAATGAAGACCTTGAAGCTGAACTGTTGGAATTTTCAAAAATAAGGCCGATGGGACTTATATTACCTTCCTTATATTCTGAGTTAGAGGGGACTGCATTACCCGCCATCATTGAACATTTGAGCCAGACAAAATATTTATCTGAAATTGTAATCGGGCTGGACAGGGCGGATGAAGCGCAATATCGCCAAGCCCTGAAATTCTTCAATAAATTACCCCAACAGCATAGTGTGTTGTGGAATGACGGACCGCGACTGCAGGCATTAGATGCGAAACTGCAGAAGTTGGGCCTGGCTCCAAAAGAGTTAGGAAAAGGTCGCAATGTCTGGTATTGCATGGGTTACACCTTAGCGACAGGTCGCAGTGAGTCCGTGGCATTACATGATTGTGATATTTTAACTTATGACAGAAAGTTACTCGCGCGATTACTTTACCCTGTGGCCAATCCACAATTTAATTATGAATTTTGTAAAGGTTTTTATGCGCGTGTTGCAGATGGAAAAATTAACGGACGAGTTTCCAGATTACTGGTCACTCCTTTGATTAAAGCGCTTAAAAAGACTGTCGGGCATCACGAATACTTAGACTTTATTGATAGCTTTCTCTACCCACTTGCCGGTGAGTTTTCATTCCGCCGTGATGTGCTAACCGATTTGCGTATTCCGAGTGACTGGGGATTGGAAATTGGTGTACTGTCAGAAATGCATCGTAATTACGCCAGCAACAGGATCTGCCAGGTCGACATTGCAACGACCTATGATCATAAACATCAGGATCTGTCGCTTGACAATAGTGAAGGCGGATTATCAAAAATGTCTATTGATATCACCAAAGCTTTCCTGCGCAAACTGGCTACTCAGGGGGAAATTTTCAGCACTGAAAATATCCGTACCCTTAAAGCCGCCTATTATCGAACCGCGTTAGATTATGTGGATATGTACCGTAATGACGCCGTGATGAATGGTTTGATGCTGGATATACATAATGAAGAGACAGCAGTGGAAATGTTCTCTGAAAATATCATGACGGCAGGGCAGCACTTCCTGGAAAACCCGATGGAGACGCCTTTTATTCCTTCATGGAACAGGGTACTGAGTGCAATGCCTGATTTTTTAGAGCAACTTAAGGAAGCAGTGGAGTTAGATCAAATCGAATTCAGTAAAGGTTAATCAATAATATAAGGATAATTATGTCTGGTGTTAAGCGTACATCCAAAAAATTGAAAAATTTACAAAACAAGTTAAATCAACAGCTTGTCAGTATCTATCAGGATATTGATTTAGCGGTTGGTTTTGATCAGTTAAGTGATCAATTAATATCTTTGATGCGTCTGGATCAGACATGTTATACACCCGTTGTTGCGCAAAATAAGTGGTCAGAAGAGGATATTATTTTGATCACTTATGCAGATAGTCTGCTTGAGGAGGACAAAAAACCGTTAGTAACTCTGCAGCACTTTATCAATAAATACTTAGGCAAAACAGTTAATAGTGTGCATGTATTGCCTTTTTTCCCTTATAGCTCAGATGATGGTTTTTCGGTTATTGATTATTCCAGTGTGAATGAATCATTTGGTGACTGGTCAGATATTCAGGTAATAGCTAAAGACAGACGTTTGATGGCGGATCTGGTGATCAACCATTGTTCCAGTCGTAGCGCCTGGTTTGAAAATTTCATTAGGGGGGAGGGGATAGGACACGATTATTTCTATACGGCGAGTCCGGATGATGATCTTTCCCAAGTTGTCCGGCCGAGGACTTCGGAGTTATTGAGAGAAACGGAAACAGGAAAAGGGCTGCAGCATGTCTGGTGTACTTTCAGCCATGACCAGGTTGATTTTGATTTCAGAAACCCGGCCGTATTAGAAGCCTTCGTGTCTATTATTCGCTTATATCTGGATATGGGGGTAAAGATCTTCCGTTTAGATGCCGTTGCATTTTTATGGAAAACAATCGGTAGTGAGTGTATTAATTTGCCGGAAACGCATAATGTTATCCGTTTACTGAGAACTTTGATTGAACATGCACAGCCTGATGCCATTATTATTACAGAAACCAATATACCCAATATTCAAAATTTAACTTATTTTGGTAATGCTAACGAAGCGCATGCCATTTACAACTTTTCACTGCCGCCTTTATTAGTAAATACCCTCGTCACTGGTGATTGTTTACATCTTAAGCGCTGGATGATGAGTATGCCGCCTGCGCAAAACGGTACCTGCTATTTTAATTTTATTGCTTCTCATGACGGCATTGGTTTACGTCCTGCCGAGGGGTTGTTAAGTGATCAGGAATTAAACACCCTGGCCGTTACGATGGAGAGTTTTGGCGGCAAAACCTCCTGGCGGACAACCGATAACGGACAGCAGAAACCTTATGAAATCAATATTGCCCTATTTGATGCACTGCAGGGTACCGTTGAGGGCGAAGACAAACTGGGCTTGGAGCGGTTTATTTGTGCTCACGCTATTATGCTTGGTATGGAGGGTATACCGGGGATATACATACATAGCCTGCTAGGCACCCGGAATGACTATGAGAAGGTGGAAAATACGCAGCATAATAGAGCGATTAACCGCCACCGCTGGGATTATGAAACGTTACAGGAAAACCTATCAGATAGTGCTAATCCCCACAAAGTTGTTTTATCTACCCTGAAAAATTTAATTAATATTCGGATCAGGCAAAAGGCATTCCACCCTAATGCGACACAATTTACGCTGCATTTAAGAGAGCAACTGTTTGGTTTCTGGCGACAAAGCCAGGATAGGAGACAAAGTATTTTTTGTATCAGCAATATAAGTAAAGATACAGCGGAACTTTCTCTTAGTGAACTGAATATGATTAGTACTGAAAACTGGTATGAGTTGATCAGTGGAGAACAAATTAGCACTTTACAATTAACCATCAATTTGCAGCCTTATCAAACGCTATGGATAAGTAATATTGAAAATAATGCTGAAAAAATAGAGCAATAGCCGTATCTGGGGATTTGTAATGCCGTGCTGTCAATAATAGAGTCAAAATAGGGTTATTACAGCAAGGTTTTTGATTGTTTAATAGCCGGCTATTGGGATGAAAAAACAAGGATGTTTTATTGATTTTAACCAGCAGGGTGAGCAGAGAGTTAAACAGAATGCTATGAGCCGTGATAAATAAGCTATTATTTTAATATTCGCTTTCAACAATTGAGTTGGTTAAAATTTGTCAAGAGAAGAAATAGCTTATTCACAGCAAAGAGAGTTAATGCTCAGTCAGCAAATTGTTGGACGCGGCATTAGCGATCCTAACGTCTTGAATGCCATGAAAGCCGTACCGAGGCACCTTTTTGTACCGCAACACCTTTTGACGGAGGCTTATGCTGACTATCCGTTGTCGATCGGATTTCAGCAAACCATCTCTCAGCCTTACATTGTCGCGCTGATGACCGAGTCCCTACAAGTCGGGCCTGATCATAGAGTGCTGGAAATTGGCAGCGGTTGTGGCTATCAAACCGCTGTTTTAGCGGAAATAGCCGCGCAGATATACTCGATTGAAATCGTGCCGGATCTGGCACATCGCGCAGCCAAAAACCTGCTGTCATTAGGCTATCAGAATGTGCATTTGAAGTGTGGCGATGGTTTGACCGACTGGGCCGAGTTGGCTCCTTTTGATCGTATTATTGTCACCGCTGCTCCCTTGTCATTGCCTATGTTATTGGTAAAACAACTAAAAATCGGTGGTATTATGGTGATACCTTTCGGCGATTTTTCACAGATTTTGTACCGTATTTTGCGCAAATCAGAAAACCAAATAGAACAGCAGATTTTAGCGCCGGTCAGATTTGTTGCTATGACGGGTAAAGTTGAACAGCAAAACAGCTGAACCTTATCCTGAAAAAGTCGGAATAATACCTCTGATACCATCAATGAACATCTGCACCGACATGATCAGCAGTAACATGCCCATTAACCTTTCCAATGCTGTTAAACCTTTTGTTCTCAAAAACTTGTATAGATGGGGAGAAAACAGCAGTACCAGCGCAGTTACCGCCCATGCAAGAAGCAATGATAAAAACAGCTTGCCGGTATGCTCTGTATTGGTTTTTGCTAATACCAACAGAGTTGCAAGAGCTGCAGGACCGGCAATCATCGGCATCGTAATGGGGACGACTAAAGGTTCGCTTAAGTCCTTTGAAGCAAACATATTTTCACCACTGGGGGAGGGGAAAATCATCTTTAATGATATAACAAAGAATATGATCCCTCCGGCAATGGTTACCGCCTGCGAAGACAGGTGAAACAAACTTAAAAAATTTTCACCAAAAAATAGAAAAACTACCAATATAGAGAAACCAATCAACATCTCTCTGATAATTACTTTTCTATGGCGTTGTTTATCTACTGTTTTTAGCAAAATAGCCGTAAACCCTCGCCCTTCTTTTTAGGGCGGGGATATAAGGCGAAAGTGTAGTCGCACTTTAAATCATGCAGGTGTGGATTGACTATCCACATAATTTTTCAAAGTTTCTATCGTAGCCCCTCCTGCGCTGCAAGCAAAATATGACCGCGACCATAAAGCTGCATTTTTACTTTGCCTAGTTAAAT
>NZ_JBFGZY010000182.1:0-6390 GCF_041586535.1 Psychromonas sp.
AATGTTGCAATGCATAAACCGTTGACGACAAGAATCACCTTGCTTTAGCTGGGTGAGCTTCAAGCTAAAAGTTAAGCCCTGTTTATACCCATGTTACTTCAAAATGCTTTGTCAGGCACGAGCTCGGAGACCAGAGCAAGACGCAACATGAGGTAATGGTTATTCCCTTTTCGATTGCTGCAACGCAGCACTGGTTTTCGAGCTAGCGCCCCGTAGGGCAAGGTTAATTGCACCAATCTGCTTTGTTATAAAATTTCTATGTAGAATAACTATACTTCAATTTTATGCCTGGCATCTCGGCACAATTTGCCTTTCTGACTTTGCATCTTGAAGTATCATGGGTATATTACTTTTTTGTGCTGGTGACTGCTTTGTATTATTTTCCTATGATGTTGATAATTATGATGAAAGATGAACAGGTTAATTGCGTTAAATATGCATCAAAGTGAGAAATTAAACAGGTTTCTTACCTGCTTCTGGCACTTGCTATATTGAATATGGCTTACACTGTATTGAAGACAGACAAAGGCTGCACAAGAAAACACGCGGGCTGGTCGGATATACATTTGTAATCAGGAGGGTTCATGACCAATACGATTAAGACCTCATACGCTTTTGATCTGCCTGAAGTGTTTGATGCTCTGCAAACCTCTGAACAAGGTCTGTCCGAAGAAACGGTTGCACAGCGCAGATCCGAGTATGGAGAAAACAGATTACCGCTGGCACCGCCCAAGCCGGCATGGAAACGATTTCTTTTTCAGATTCATAATGTGCTTATCTATGTTTTGCTCGGCAGTGCGCTGATCAGCACGGCGCTGCAACATTATGTTGACAGTGGCGTTATTTTTGCTGTTGTCTTAATCAATGCCATTGTCGGGTTTATTCAGGAAGGCAAGGCGGAAGATGCATTGCGTGCCATTATCTCGATGACTAAAACTCACTCTATGGTTGTTCGTAGTGGCGTTCTTGAGTCCATTGACAGTGTTGAACTTGTACCGGGTGATGTTGTTATGCTTCAGGCGGGCGATCGGGTGCCTGCCGATATTCGCCTGTTTTACTGCAAAGATTTTCATTGTGATGAATCCGCATTAACCGGAGAAGCCCAGCCGGTTGGAAAACATAAGGATATCCTGCCCGTTGATACGCCTTTAGCTGATCGTAGAAATATGACCTTTATGGGCACCATGGTGACCTACGGTCTGGCACGCGGCGTGGTGATGCAAACTGCTCTGCAGACACAAATTGGTGAAATTAGCGATTTAGTTGGTAAGGTTGAAATTTTGCAGACCCCGCTACAAAAGCAGCTTGCCCGTTTTGCCCATCAGTTGACCATAGGTATTGTTGTTGTATCTGCGCTCGCTATGCTCCTTGGTATCTATATCCACAATTACCCTGCCAATGAAATGTTTCAGGCGGCGATCGGTATTGCAGTTTCCTCTATTCCGGAAGGTCTGCCCGCCGTCGTCACGATCTCTCTGGCGATAGGTGTACAGCGTATGGCTAAAAATCGTGCTTTGATAAGACGCTTGCCTGCCGTCGAAGTGTTAGGTGCGGTTGATGTTATTTGCTCAGATAAAACCGGCACCTTAACCGCAAACGCGATGACTGCACGGGAAATGTTTACCTCTTTTGGCGATTACCGAATCAGTGGCGAAGGCTACAAGCCTGAAGGGGCAATTGAGTCGCGTACGACTGCACAAAAGCTGCTGCTCGATCATGACAGTTGCTTTACCCAGGCCTGTATAGTCGCGATGTTGTGTAATGACGCGAATCTAACCAACGAAAATAATGATTGGGTGCTGCATGGCGATCCCACTGAGGGGGCATTGCTTACACTTGCGATGAAACATGGTTTAACGCTGCAGCAGGTTGTTAAGGACTGGCCGCGGATGGATATTATTCCATTTGAAAGTGATAAGCGTTATATGGCCACCCTGCACCATGATAAGGAGGGGCTGGTCAGACTGATGGTCAAAGGTGCACCGGAGCGGTTACTGAGTTATGCCCGCTATCAATTGGATGAAAATGGGTTACAAGAGATTGATAAGTCCCGCTGGCAGCAGGCGATGAATGATTATGCGCAGCGGGGAATGCGGGTTATGGCGTTAGCCATTAAAGACTATAATAAAAAACCTGATTTGCTGAGTCATCTGGATGTGGAAGGCGAGTTAGTGATGGTTGCACTGGTTGGGATCAGCGATCCGCCCAGAGCCGAAGCGATTTCGAGCATCAAAATGTGTCATGCGGCGGGGATCCGGGTGAAGATGATTACCGGGGATAACCCGATCACCGCAGCCGCTATCGGCAGGGAATTGGGGCTCAATGTTGAACATGTGATGACCGGGCAGGAGATCGATAATTTAAATCCGGAGCAATTAATTAAGGCGGTTGAAAATACAGAGATTTTTGCGCGAACCAGCCCCGCAAACAAACTGCAGCTGGTCAGTGCGCTGCAACAAAATCGTCACGTCGTGGCGATGACGGGTGATGGGGTCAACGACGCGCCTGCATTGAAAAAAGCCAGCATCGGCGTTGCAATGGGGCTAAAAGGCACTGATGCCGCAAAAGAGGCTGCTGATTTTATTTTAACGGATGACAACTTCAGTACGATTGTCAAAGCCGTCAGTGAAGGACGCACCGTGTATGACAACATTGTTAAATCGATTATCTTTATATTGCCGACCAACCTTGCTGAAGCGCTGGTTATTTTTACTGCTATTATGTTAGGCAGAATGTTGCCTATCACGCCCGCCCAGATTCTATGGATCAATATGATTACCGCCGTCACACTGGCACTTTCCTTAGCATTTGAACGTTCCGAGAGCGGTATTATGAATAAACCGCCGCGGCCTTTCGGACAGGGGTTATTGTCTGTGTCAATCTTATTGAGGATGCTGCTCGTTGGTGGCTTGGGGGCGTTTATCGTTTTCTCCTTATTCTATTATTACCGCACCCTTGGGGTGACAATCGAGTTTGCACGCACTATTTCTGTGAATGCGTTGGTAATGGTGGAACTCTTCTATCTGTTTAATTGCCGCTTTCTCACCCAATCGATCTTTACCCGTGATTTTTTCGCGGGTAGCCGACCGGTGCTGATGGCATGTTTCGGAGTGATTGTATTGCAGTTAGCCTTCAGTTATTTTCCTGCATCGCAACGTTTGTTCGGGCTGGAAAGCATCGGCATTAAAGATTGGCTGATTATTATTTTCAGTACCTTGCCTGTCCTGTTTATAGTTGAAATTGAGAAAGCGCTGCAGCGTAATCTAAAAGGCAAAAAAAGATGTTTTAACTCTTTCACACGGAGCTGATCAGAGATGTTTGAAATCGATGATATTTTCTCAATAATTGCTTTAATATTGTTTATTGCTTCTATTTTAGGGATGTTGGCAATAAAGCTCAAGCAGCCTCTGATAGTCAGCTTTATCGCAGTCGGGATTATTCTCGGTCCCTCTTCTTTAGGCTGGGTAACAGTTAATGATCAGCTGGATTTACTGGCAAAGCTGGGTATTTCGCTGCTGCTGTTTATCGTCGGTCTGAAGCTCGATTTACATATTATCCGCACTATGGGTGCGGTGGCGCTGGCAACGGGGATAGGGCAAGTACTTTTTACTTCTCTGTTTGGTTATCTGATTGCGCTGCTGCTTAACTTTGATCAACTCGAAGCCATTTATATTGCCGTTGCCCTGACATTTTCCAGTACCATCATCATAGTGAAACTGTTATCCGATAAACGCGAGGTCGATTCACTGCATGGGCGAATCGCTATCGGTTTTCTAATTGTGCAGGATCTGCTGGTTATCGTGGCGATGATTGTGCTTAACGCACTGAGTGGCGCTAAGGTTCCGGGTACCATCGGCCCAAATGTATTAAGCATTTTATTTAATGGCTTTATTTTTGTTGTCATTGTCGGCCTGCTGATGCGCTATCTGTTGACCCGACTGCTCAACATGTTAGCTCAATCAAAAGAACTGTTGCTGCTGTTTTCAATTGCCTGGGCCGTTTCATTGGGGGCGTTAGGTCATTATATGGGATTCAGTAAAGAAGTCGGCGCCTTTGTTGCCGGTGTTTCTCTTGCCTCTACTCCTTATCGAGATGTGCTCGGAGCGAGACTGGTCGGGTTACGGGATTTCTTGTTATTGTTCTTTTTTGTCGACTTGGGGGCCACTCTGGATCTCTCTGCCGTGGCCGGACAGTTCAGCGAAGCACTGCTCTTTTCATTGTTTGTGCTTGTCGGTAATCCGCTGATTGTCATGATTATTATGGGCGTTATGGGGTATCGTAAACGCACCGGCTTTCTCGCCGGTCTGACCGTTGCGCAAATCAGCGAATTCTCTTTGATTCTGGGCGCGCTGGGGGTTTCCCTCGGGCATATCAACGCGGATATTCTCGGGGTTATCACGCTGGTAGGGCTGATCACCATCAGTGCATCTACCTATATGATTTTGTATTCACAGGGATTGTATCAGAAGCTCTTACCTTTACTGGGTATTTTCGAGAAAAAAAGGCCGAACCGGGAAATGCTTTCCAGCCAGCAAGGCACAAATGAATCTTTTGATATTATTGTCTTTGGGTTAGGGCGTTTTGGCCGAACGCTGGTTAATGTTTTTATGTTTAAAGGTTATTCCGTTTTAGCGGTTGATTTTGATCCGGAAGCGGTTAGACGGGCGAAATTAACGGGCATGGAGGCACGTTACGGGGATGCGGAAGATGAGGAGTTTATCGCAATGCTGCCGTTGCAAAATACTAAATGGGTAATAGGAGCGATGCATGACAAGTATATCAGCCAGACCCTGTCACAGCACCTCCATGAAATAGGCTACAGTGGCAAGTCAGCTTTTACCGTCCATGACAAATACAATGTTGAGAAAATTACCCGGCATGGTGCTGTTCTGATCATGGTTCACGAATATGCTGCTCAGCATGCGGCGCAGCAATTAATAAAGCTGGATGCGATGTGATTTTCAAAGCAAGGAGTGCAGCAGGAAATAAAAGGTGGTTCAAATGACTGACAAAAATATGGATGAGAGAGTGTCCCCTCAAGGGCAAGTTTATGAAGTTAGATCTTTATTTTGATTTTTTGTTATCTTTTTTGGTGTTAAGTGTTTGTTAGTGTGACTCGTTTCAATAGATCCTGATTTGAGAAAAGATCGATTTGTAGATCTCATTTATCTGTGATCATATACTTCTTTTTATATTGAGAAGAAGTCATATGTCCCAAATAACTTTGATAAACCAACTCTCTGTAATTCGTGATTTCCGCCAACCAGTCAGTAACAACAAAGTTCCCGTTAATTATCCGTCATTATTTTCAAGGCAAACAATTAATATATCAGTAGTAACGGCATTAATTATTTTAGGCACTGTTGAGAATAGACGACTTAAAAATTTATGGTGGTGGCCACAAACAACTAAATCAATATCCATCTCTTTAACGATTGCCGCTAGTTTTATATGAAGATCGCCTATTACGAATAAGGTCTCTGTAATCGGATAACCGCTCTGCTCTGCCAGTGTTTGTAACTTGTTCTGCAATATCAGATCTTCTTTTCGGACGGGGGCGACCTTATCCACATCTACAAAAACAAACGACAGCTTACAATTATCGTCTTTAGCTAACGAGACGGCTTTATCGATAACTGCCTTACTAGATTCGGATAGATCAACAGCTACTAATATATGCTTATAACTCATTACATTTCTCCCAATTAGCTATCCTCTATTTCATTTAAGTCTAGCACGACTCTTGAGTTCTTATTTTTTAATAAGCGATTTTACCCACTCGCTGTATATGGTGGAACATCGTATCTACTTTGATAAATATTTTTATGAAAAAGGTGGCGAGATTCATTTGGTCACCTTTCCAGCTTGCCCACGTCCGCTGCGTTTTGTAATGGATAAAACAATATTCTCACTCTGGTACTTATCTTGTTTTTTTAAGGCGCTGGTTTGTATTGCGATCGAATCATCGGCTTTCGTTAAACGTTCACTGCGTATAACTGCATCTATTTTAGATAAGGGCGAAGTTGTTGCGCTGTTCCCGGAGGAGGCAATTAGTCGTAATGCTCTTGATTGGTTGGGCACAAGCCATGCTGGGAGATTAACAGCTTAAACGCTGTCGAGGAAGCCGTTATTAAAACCAATCTGATAGAGGGGTGGTTGTTCTCAGAGTATTAAAGATCCGCCGAAAGGTGAAAGTATTGTGTTATTGCATCAGGAATCACCAGATAGCAAATTAATGAAAAAACGAAGTTAGCAAAATAGCCGTAAACCCTCGCCCTTCTTTTTAGGGCGGGGATATAAGGCGACAGTGTAGTAGCACTTTAAATCATGCAGGTGTGGATTGACTATCCACATAATTTTTCAAAGTTTCTATCGTAGCCCCTCCTGCGC
>NZ_JBFGZY010000183.1:0-6384 GCF_041586535.1 Psychromonas sp.
GCAGCTATTTGACGTTGTCGGAGTGCAGCAGGAAGATAAAGGTGAGCACTGTTTAGTGATCCGCCCTACTGATCATATGCTGACTGCTGACTTTCCGGGACTGCCTGAAGAAGGCGCGACGGTGACCTTTAACCGACATACAGCTCTGAGTCGTGATGACGTTCATTATTTAAGCTGGGAACATCCGATGATCAGCGGCGGTATGGAGATGATCTTAAGCTCTGATACCGGTACCACGTCGGTAGCTATTTTAAAAAACAATACATTGCCTGCAGCAACCACATTTTTAGAATTAATCTATGTCGTGGAAGCGCTTAATACCGATAACGCACAATTAAGCCGTTTTTTACCGACGACGCCGATTCGTTTATTATTGGATAAAAATGCCAAAAACTTAGGAGAGAATGTTAGCTTTGATAGTTTTAACCGCCAGTTAACGCCTATTAATCGTCACATCAGCCGTAAGATCGCTAATACGTCACAGCCATTAATTCATCAGTTAATTAAACAATCTCAACCAACCGCGCAAAAATTAATGGCTGACATTATTAGTCAGGCGAAAAGCAACATGCAGCAGACATTGGAGCAGGAGCGGGATCGTTTAGAAGCACTAAAAGCAGTTAATCCTAATATTCGCGAAGAGGAGATCCAATATTTACAGGATCAGCAAAGTAACTTCGAAAAGATATTGGAACAAACCCAATTAAAACTTGATGCAATCAGGTTTATTGTTTCAACACAATCTTGATAAAAAAGGCTGACAGCTGACGGCCAACAGCTGTCAGCTTTATCACCTTTTAGCCCTTTAGCCTTACAAGTTGCGAGTAACGTGCCTCTAGCTTCGAATTTCGTAGCTCGTAACTCGTAACTCGTGACTCGTGACTCGTGACTAAGATACAAGCTGACGGCCAACAGCTGTCAGTTTTATCACCTTTTGCCCTCATAGAAGATATTTATATGCCGAATTTTGTCTACAATCCGCCCACAACCCCCTATCTGGATATCCTCTATCAGGATGAAGATATTGTTGTGTTAAATAAACCCTATGGCCTTTTAAGCGTGCCCGGGCGTGAAAAAAAGCACCGGGATAGTCTGGCGCTGCGTATTTTACGTATCTGGCCAAATGCATCTGTGGTGCACCGTCTGGACATGGCGACCTCCGGTATTATTATTTTAGCGATGCGCAAAACTGCACAAAGTCATATGGGGCGGCAATTCCAGCAGAAAAAGATCGACAAAACCTATTACGCACGCGTTGAAGGGGTTATCAAAGAAGATCAGGGGCTGGTTGATTTACCGATTCGCTGTGACTGGGAAAATCGCCCCCGTCAGATTGTAGATTTTGAACAGGGCAAAAGTTCACAAACACAGTGGTCAGTTATCAAACGGGAAAAGTTAACCACCCTGGTATGTTTAAAACCCTTAACCGGAAGAACGCATCAGCTGCGTGTACATATGCAGGCGATTGGTCACCCTATTGTTGGCGACGAGTTTTACGCAACGCAGTTCGGGCAAAGGTTGTCACCGGATCGGCTTGCACTGCACGCAGCAACGATCACCCTGACACACCCGACATCGGAACAACGTATCACCTTTAACTGCCCGCCACCTTTTGCTGATATTTAGTGTGCGATGCTCCGCTAACAATAAGCGCAAAATGCCGCTCTGAGTAGTTTGACAATATCAATAGGTAATAACTATTAGATGAATACCTTTAAACAACTTTACAAGCAGCGGCACACTTGACAGAATCCCCGTTTATTTAGCCGTAATAAATGACGCTCTGTTTGATATAGCGGAATGTTATATAAAGTGACACTATTGTTTAGCTTGGTTTATTAAAACAGTAGCCGAAAACAGATTTTTTCACTACTATCTACGGCTGTATAAAAAACGGGAAAATTGATATAACTCGTTGCGGGTTTCCCTCTTTTTTGTCGTGCTTATGACAAAGAAAAACAAAGACGTAGCAAGGCCTACAAAGCCAAATCAGGACGTTAAAATTAATCAATAAAAGCATGTAGAAATAAAAGCTGAATATGATCTAGATCTATTTCTGGCTTTTTTTTGTACGTAAAATCGACCATTCATAATAACAAGCGATCATGGACTTACTATGCAGATAGGTATACCTAGAGAGATCCAAGAGAATGAAAACCGTGTAGCAGCAACGCCTAAAACCGTTGAATTGCTGATTAAACAAGGTTTCACTTTTCTTGTAGAAACAAACGCCGGGACAGCAGCTAGCTTTTCTGATCAAGCTTACCAGGATTCAGGTGCAGAAATCAGCACAACCACGGATCCAGTATGGCAATCAGATATTATTTTCAAAGTTAATGCACCTACCGAAACTGAAATTGAACTGATTAAAGAAGGGGCTACCCTGGTCAGCTTTATCTGGCCGGCACAAAACCCTGAACTGCTTGAAAAATTAACCAGTAAAAAAATCAGTGTCATTGCGATGGACTCAGTACCACGTACCTCTCGTGCACAGGCACTTGACGCACTTAGCTCAATGGCTAATATCGCCGGTTACCGTGCGGTTGTTGAAGCTGCTAACCAGTTTGGCCGTTTCTTCACCGGGCAAATCACTGCTGCTGGTAAAGTACCGCCTGCTAAAGTACTTATTATCGGTGCAGGTGTTGCCGGTCTTTCAGCTTTAGGTGCTGCAGGAAGCTTGGGGGCAATTGTTCGCGCATTTGATACCCGTCCTGAAGTAAAAGAGCAAGTAGAAAGTATGGGCGCAGAGTTCTTAGTCGTTGATTACACTGAAGAAGAAACTGAAGTGAGCAGCACAGGCTACGCGAAAACCATGAGCGAAGGTTATCAGAAAGCGCAAGCTGCTATGATTGCTGAGCAGGCTAAAGATGTTGATATCATCATCACTACTGCGCTTATTCCGGGTAAACCGGCGCCACTGCTGATCACTGAAGAGATGATTGCTTCAATGAAAGACGGTAGTGTGATTGTGGATTTAGCGGCGCAAGCCGGCGGTAACGCGGCTTTAACCGTTAAAGATGAAGTTTTCCAGACCGAAAACGGTGTGAAAATTATTGGTTACACGGATCTTCCAAGCCGTTTACCAACCCAATCAAGCCAACTATATGCAACAAACTTAGTTAACTTGATGAAACTGCTATGTAAAGACAAAGACGGTACCATTGATATCGACTTTGAAGATGAAGTTATTCGCGGCGCAACCGTTGTTAAAGAAGGCGAAATTTCCTGGCCACCACCGGCAATTCAAGTCAGCGCGGCGCCTGCGCCAAAAGCGGCAGAAGTTAAAGAAGCCGTTGTTGTCGAAGAAAAAACACCGAACAAATGGATTAAACCTGGACTTGCTGTTGTCGGCGCTATTTTATTCGGCTGGTTAGCCGATGCCGCACCAACAGATTTTCTGGCTCATTTCACCGTGTTTATGCTCGCATGTATCGTAGGTTACGGCGTGGTTTGGAATGTTGCACATTCTCTGCATACTCCGCTAATGAGTGTAACAAACGCAATCAGTGGCATCATCATTATCGGTGCGCTGCTGCAGGTTGGTCAGGGTAACGGTATTGTTACCACCTTATCGACTATTGCAATACTGATCGCCACTATCAATATCGTGGGTGGCTTCACTGTTACTCAGCGTATGTTGAAAATGTTCCAAAAGGATAAATAAACATGTCTCAAGGATTAATTACTGCTGCATACATTATTGCAGCCATCCTGTTTATCGGGAGCCTGAACGGCTTAAGCAGTCAAGAGAGTGCCAAGCGCGGTAACATTTTTGGCATTATCGGTATGATCATTGCCGTCATTGCAACCATCTCCAGTGCCCAAGTGTCAGGCATGGGTTACATCACCGTAGCCATGGCTATCGGTGCTGGTATCGGTGTGCGCTTAGCATTGAAAGTTGAAATGACCTCAATGCCTGAACTGATCGCTGTATTACACAGTTTTGTCGGTCTGGCTGCGGTGTTTATCGGTTTCAACTCTTATTTAGAGCATGGCATGCTGATCGGTGTTGAGAAAACCATCCATGATGTTGAAGTCTTTTTAGGTATCTTCATTGGTGCCGTTACGTTTACCGGTTCAATTGTCGCCTTTGGTAAACTGAGCGGTAAAATTAACAGCTCTCCGCTTAACCTGCCGGGTAAAAACTGGCTTAATGTTGCTGTATTGGCAGCCACTTCATTCCTGTTAATCAGTTTTGTAAGCGGCGATTCAGGTCTATTCGCACTGATTGTGATGACTATTATTGCTCTGGCTTTCGGCTGGCATTTAGTTGCTTCAATCGGCGGAGCTGATATGCCGGTAGTTGTTTCAATGCTTAATTCATATTCTGGTTGGGCAGCTGCAGCGACAGGTTTCATGTTGTCAAACGATCTGCTTATCATCACTGGTGCATTAGTAGGTTCATCTGGTGCAATCCTTTCTTACATTATGTGTAAAGCGATGAACCGCTCATTCGTTAGCGTTATCTTAGGTGGTTTTGGTGCCGAAGTGATTGCTCAGGATGGCGATGCAGAGCAGGGTGAGCATTTTGAAACAAGTGCACAGGAAGTTGCTGATTCTCTACTTGCAGCAAAAAATGTAATCATCGTACCGGGTTACGGTATGGCGGTTGCGCAGGCGCAATACCCGGTAGCTGAGTTAACTAAAAAACTACGTGCAAAAGGTAAAAATGTACGTTTTGGTATCCATCCTGTTGCCGGACGCCTGCCTGGCCATATGAACGTACTGTTGGCAGAAGCTAAAGTACCTTACGATATCGTATTGGAAATGGACGAAATCAATGAAGATTTCCCTGATACTGATGTGGTATTAGTTATTGGTGCAAATGATACGGTTAACCCGGCGGCAAATGAGCCAGGTACACCTATCTCCGGTATGCCGGTACTGCACGTTTGGGAAGCAGATAAAGTGGTTGTCTTCAAACGTTCAATGGCATCCGGTTATGCCGGTGTTCAAAATCCGCTGTTCTTCAAAGAGAACTCGGAAATGTTATTCGGTGATGCTAAGTCATCCGTTGATGCAATTTTAGCAAATATTTAATCTGCGGATTAAATAACAATAAAAGGCGCTATTCAGCGCCTTTTTTCTTATCCAATAAAAAATTGTTATACGTGAAAAGCAGTCTGACGATATCAATATCTTAAACCAATAACCTCTCTCACGCTGTCTAAGGTTGTTATAAGATCACGACTAAAATTAAACGTCATGATATTGCTTTCTGTTTTTCCCTGGCGTAACAACTCATTAAAGTGGCATATTTCGTAATTGTAGCCGTTAGTTTTATAGTTGAAATCTATGGTTTCCTGGTTTACACCATCAGATAAGGTGACGGTCGACGGGCCATGAAAGCCTCTATTGATTTTAATCGTCCCCTGTTCGCAATAGAACACAGCTTCACAGGGGGTAGATTCTAGCAGGGTAGATTTTAATAATGCTGTGCTATTGTTTTTATAGCTAAAGAGCATCGAACAGGAGGAATCAGCACCATTGTCGAAGAATGTCGCATCAGCAGTTATCTTGTTCGGCACGCCCAGTGTCGAAAGTGCCGCAAAAATCGGGTAGATACCAATATCTAACAGGCTGCCGCCCCCGAGTGATTTTCTAAAAAGCCTGGCTTCTTCATTGAATTCCCTTACAAAGCCAAAATCCGCTTCAATTTTGAGCAGCTTACCATAAGCTTTGTTATCCAGTTTTGTTAACACAAAATGATAATGTGGAAGAAAATAGGTCCACAGAGCCTCCATCAGCAGAACATTATTTTCACGCGCAGTCGCAATCATGCTGTTAACCTGATCGGCATTCATGGCAAAGGGCTTTTCACATAACACCGCAATGCCCCGTCCTAAACATAACAGTGTATTTTCTTTATGCAGAGAATGCGGCGTTGCAACATAAACCGCATCAACCTTTTCATCATTTGCTAAGGCTTGATAGCTATCATAGGCTTTAGCCGCCTGATGTTTTTCTGCAAAATCATCTGCTTTTTGTTGCGTCCTTGAAGCAACAGCATAAAGCTCAGCTCCTGCAACGGTTGACAAATCTGTCGCGAATTTATCGGCGATATTACCCAGACCGATAATTCCCCAGCGTATATTTCTGTTTTTCGGTGATTTCATTTGCTGTTACTCCAAGTAAAAGATGTTAGGGTCTGTTTGCCGCACACAGTCCTAAAGTGGGTAGTTTATTTGCAGTTGAAAAAGCTGTTTTAAATTTTCAGATGCAATAAGCAATGCAAACTTTTCCATTTTTGTGACTTTTGTCACTCTTGTGCTATCTTTATTAGCATGCAGCTTGTAATTTAACTTGCTGTATGTGACGGGAGAAAATAAATATGAAAAAAGTACTGGCGTCGTTAGGTATTGGCTTGTTTGTTTTTTCAATGAA
>NZ_JBFGZY010000184.1:0-6357 GCF_041586535.1 Psychromonas sp.
GAATGCTAGCTAGACATAAAACTACGTTTTAGTCTTTGTTATTGATTTTGTAATTAGAACAACTAGTTACTGCAATCAATGCCTTGCTTTCATCCATTTTTCCTGCGCCTAAATAGATCATCTAATTAACGGAATTGGTATAATCAAATATATACCCATATTACTTCAAAATGCTTTGTCAGGCACGAGCTCGGAGACCAGAGCAAGACGCAACATGAGGTAATGGTTATTCCCTTTTCGATCGGTGCAACGCAGCACTGGTTTTCGAGCTAGCGCCCCGTAGCGCAAGGTAAATTGCACCAATCTGCTTTGCTATAAAATTTCTATGTAGAATAACTATACTTCAATTTTATGCCTGGCATCCCGGCACAATTTGCCTTGCTGACTTTGCATCTTGAAGTATCATGGGTATAAAAGATGCGGAGTTTATAAAGTAAACAGCGAACTTTCAATACCACCATTGCCAAAACGATAGAGTCGGCATTCAAAGCACTACCATAAATTAAAATCATTCAGGATAGCGATCAGCATCAGACTCATTAAAATCGCCGCACCTATTTTAAAGCCAATTTCCTGCACTCTTTCTGATACCGGCTTGCCGGTTACGACTTCTACGAAATAATATAACAGATGTCCGCCATCTAATACCGGCAGCGGAATAAGGTTCATCAGGCCAAGATTAACACTGATTAACGCCAGAAATCCTAAAAAGTACTCAATTCCATAATCCGCACTCATCCCTGCACCCTTAGCAATAGCCACCGGGCCGCTTAAGTTTTTAACCGAGATATCACCAGTAACCAGTTTGATAATGGTATTAAAAGTTAAGCTTATTAACTGCCCGGTTTTATCAAGCGCTCTGTCAAACGCCTGTAATGGCCCAAACTGTAATTTAACCCGGTATTCATCAGGATAAGCTTCTACTGCCGGCGAAACACCGATATAACCTTGTAGCGTTCCGGCGCCACCATCGCGGACATCTGGTATCAAGGCTATCCGCTGCACCATTGTGCCTCTTTCGATTTCAAGTTGCAGTGTTTGCTTGGCATTATTTTGGATAACCTCGACAAATTGCGCCCAGTTGTTCAATTTCTCACCATCAATGGCCAATAACTTATCGCCTACCTGTAAACCAGCCAGGGCTCCGGGGCCCCCCTCCACGAGTTGTCCAACCTCTAAATAGATCGCCGGACGGTAGGGGATCAGGCCTAAGCTGCTTATAACCGATTCAGTTTTAGGATCAAAAAGCCAATTTTCGAGCGGAATAATAAAGGTTTTTACAGGCTCACTGGACTCATTGCCGAAGGCGTCCTGTAACGGTTGAATAGTGATATTGAAGTGATTTTCACCAATCTGATCGACTAATGCTAAATTCAACGCTTCCCAGTCTTCAACCTGCTGCTCATTGACAGCGACAACTTTAAATAACTTTTCACCCTGCAATGCGCTCATTGGCGTTTCCGGACGAACCTTTTCAATAATGGGTTTAGCGCTGTTTACCCCAATCATATACATAAAAAAGAAGGCTACAATCGCTAATAAAAAATTCGCCAGCGGTCCTGCGGAAACGATAGCAATGCGCTGCCACACAGTTTTTTTATCAAAAGCAAAAGCCTCATCTTCTGCGCTTAACTGATCCACCCGGCCGTCAAACATTTTCACATAACCACCGAGCGGAATAGCTGCAATGGCAAATTCTGTGCCCTGTTTATCAAACCATTTAAACAGCACTTTGCCAAACCCGATAGAAAAACGGTGTACCTTTACCCCGCAGCGTCTTGCCACCCAAAAGTGGCCAAACTCATGGATAGCCACAAGGATACTCAATGCAACGATAAACGCGCCTAAATTCCATAAACCACTTAACATAAATAATCTCGTTTAATAATTTCGCCAGCGTTTAATCTGGCCAGGGCATCAATCTCTAACAGATGCTCGATTGATTCGATGCTCGCACCGCCAGCACAATTTAAAACGCGTTCCACAAGCTGCCCTATCTGGGTAAATTTTATTTTCTTCTGTAAAAAAGCAGCAACAGCCACTTCATTGGCAGCATTTAAGATAGTCGTTGACTGCTGCCCTTCGAAACAGGCATCAATGGCTAATTTAAGGCAGGGGTAGCGGGTAAAATCAGGCTCTGCAAAACTAAAATTAGCGGTCGAAAAGAAGTCAAAAAAACCACCACCGCTCTCTATACGCTGCTCGCCCCCCATCACATAGGCAATCGGAATACGCATATCAGGATTGCCCATTTGCGCGATTACGCTGCCGTCCTTATATTGCACCATGGAGTGAATCACCGACTGCGGGTGTATCACTACCTGTAACTGCGCTTTATCGGCATTAAATAACCAGCGTGCTTCAATGTATTCAAGGCCTTTATTCATCATGGTGGCTGAATCTATTGATATTTTGTTACCCATCGACCAGTTGGGATGTTTGATTGCCTGTGCGGGTGTGATAGAGGAAAATTCTGCCAGCGGTTTTTCTAAAAAGGGGCCACCTGAACCGGTTAACAATATTTTTGAGACCCCTTCCCCCGGCAGGTCACAAGCGCCAATAGTGTTCTGTAACCTTGGTGATAATGCCTGATAAATTGCATTATGCTCACTGTCAACGGGCCACAGTTTTGCGCCGGATTTTTTAACCGCATTGATAAACAGTGCCCCGGACATCACCAGCGCCTCTTTGTTGGCTAAAAAAATCTCTTTTCCCGCATCAACTGCCGCCAGAGTTGTTTTTAACCCGGCCGCGCCGACAATAGCTGCCATAACAGCATCCACTTCCTCGCCGGCCAGCAGCTGCAGCAGTTCCTGCTCATTGTCCAGCACCTGCGATGGCAAGTTGGCATTTTTAAGTAATTCACGCAGTTGCAAAGTTGCCCTGTTACAGCTCATTGCAACATAGCGCGGGGTGAACTCCTGACACAGCGCAAACATTTTATCAACGCTTGTCGAAGCCACTAATAAGGTTATTTCATATAATCCCGGGTTGCTTCGGCAAACGCTGACTGTACTTGCGCCGATCGAACCGGTCGCACCTAATATAGCTAATTTTTTCATTTTCTAACTTAACCATAACAGGTAAAAAAGAGCAAAAACCGGTACAGCAGCGGTTAAACTATCAATACGATCTAAAATGCCACCATGACCCGGTAATAAATGACTGCTGTCTTTCAAACCCGCTTCCCGTTTGAAAATACTTTCACTTAAATCACCCAGTGCTGAAACGATGATAGTGATTAAAGAGGCTATCAGGTAGGGCAGCATTTTATCCTCCGCAATGGTAAAGAAAATACCGACAGATAACGCTACGATCATGGCACTGAATAAACCGCCTAAAAATCCTTCCACTGTTTTCCCCGGGCTCACATTAGGTGCCAGCTTGCGTTTGCCAAATTTTTTACCGCAAAAATAGGCACCGATATCAGCAGCCCAGACCAGCACAAAAACGTACATTAATAAAGCACCGCCAAAATAAAACTCATGGTAGATATTGACTGAACGCAACACCACCATTGCCCAGAAAAGAGGCACTAATGTTAATAAACCAAAAAATGATTTAATCACTTTACTTTTTTGCCATAGGCCTGCTGACTTCGGATAGGTAATAACCATCACAAACGATAAACACCACCAGATTGCAGCAGCAAAAAGACCATAGATAATATAAGCGTTGATCTTGCCGTTGACCCAGATATGTTCAATGGGAATTAATAACAGGGTTGAGCCAAGTACCAGCCCGAAAAGGTATAAAGTCAAGCTCGAAGGTGCTTTGCTGACAAAACCGCCCCACTCTTTACTGGAGAGCAGAAAGATGACGGCGCTGAAAAGCATAAAAAACTGCAGAGGGAGAAAAAAAATGGCACCAATAGCCAGAGGCGCTAAAATTAAAGCTGTTATTATTCGTTGTTTCACAGAAACACCCTTGTTAAATTCGTGATGCTAGTAAATCCGCCTGAATGCATTTTCAGGCAGGATTGTTAGCTTAGTTGAGCACTGGTTTTACCAAAACGGCGTTCTTTACTTGAGAAAACATCCAACGCATTTTGAAACTCCTGAGCATCAAAATCAGGCCACAACACGTCGGTAAAATACAGTTCCGCATAGGCCAGCTGCCATAATAAAAAATTACTGATACGTTGATCACCGCCAGTACGAATCATCAAATCTACAGGTGGTAATCCGGATAATGAAATAGCCTGATCTAACATTTGCTCATTGATGTCATCGCTATTGAGTTCACCGGAAGCGACTAAAGAAGCTAATTTTTTAGTTGCCTGGGTGATATCCCAGCGCCCTCCATAATTTGCAGCAACACTAACCGTTAAACCGCTATTATTTTCAGTTTTATGTTCTGCTTCAATGACTTTTTTTTGTAAACGTTCACTAAAGCCGGAGAGATCGCCAATCACTTTAAACTTAATATTATTTTTATGTAACTTTTTGACTTCACTGTTTAATACAGTAAAAAACAGTTCCATCAGCATACTGACCTCTTGTTCAGGTCGCTGCCAGTTTTCGCTGCTGAATGCAAAAATAGTTAAGGCTTCAATTTTTTGCTCATTAGCGAAAACAATTGCCTTACGCAGGGACTTTACACCGTGTTTATGTCCTAATACGCGATGTTTACTTTTACGTTCAGCCCAGCGGCCATTGCCATCCATGATGATAGCGACATGTTTAGCAGATTTTGAATTTTCATTTAATGTGGCCACAATCAACCCTGATGCATAGTCGAAGATTAGTTAGCGTATTCAAAATATGAATACGCTAATTTCAGGTTATTAAGCTGTAATTAAACTTCCAGCAGTTCTTTTTCTTTTACGGCGAGCAGATCATCAATCTGTTTAATATAATCATCAGTCACTTTTTGTACCAGACCTTCTCCGGCGCGTTGCTCATCTTCACTGATATCTTTATCATTTTCCAGTGTTTTTAAATCGCTATTTGCGTCACGGCGAATATTACGGATGGCAATACGGCTGTTTTCAGCTTCACCGCGCACAACTTTAATTAAGTCACGACGACGCTCTTCAGTTAACGGAGGTAACGGAATACGAATCACAGTGCCCGCAGACATCGGGTTTAATCCCAGGTTTGAACCCATGATCGCTTTTTCTACCGCCTGGATCAGGCTGGCGTCAAAAACAGTTACTGTTAATGTACGCGCGTCTTCAGTAGAAACATTACTTACCTGGCGAAGCGGCGTATTGCTGCCGTAATACGGCACCATAATGCCATCTAATAAACTCGGATGAGCACGGCCCGTACGCACTTTTGTTAACTGACTTTTAAACGCTTCAACGGTTTTTCCCATGCGCGTTTGCGCATCATTTTTAACTTCATTGATCATAATAATTCCCCTAATTTTTAGTTATAAATTTTATTAGTTTTTTTCTATTATGGTGGCACAGTGAGTAATTGTTGTGCCCTCGCTTTCACCTAATACAACGCGGCTTAAAGCGCCCGGTTTGTTCATGTTGAACACGCGTATCGGTAAACTGTGATCACGTGCTAATGTAAATGCCGCAAGATCCATTACTTGTAATTCTTTTTCCAATACTACTTGGTAATCAAGCTCTGTATAGAGTTTTGCATCAGGATTTTTAACTGGATCAGCATCATAAACGCCATCTACTTTTGTACCTTTTAAAACCGCGTCGGCTTCAATTTCAATACCACGTAAACAAGCAGCAGAATCGGTCGTAAAAAAAGGATTACCTGTTCCGGCAGAAAAGATCACTACTGTACCTAATTTCAGGTATCTTATTGCCTCAGCCCAGTTGTAATCATCACAAACACCATTTAAAGGAATTGCCGACATCAAACGGGAGCTAACATGTGCTCGCTGTAGAGCATCACGCATAGCCAGACCGTTCATCACCGTCGCCAGCATCCCCATATGATCACCAACAACCCGGTTCATACCCGCTTGGGCAAGGCCTGCTCCACGGAAAATGTTACCACCACCAATAACTAAACCGACCTGAACACCAGCCTCTACTAATGATTTAATTTCAAGTGCCATACGATCTAATACTTTAGGATCGATACCAAAGCCCTCTTCTCCCACTAAGGCTTCACCACTTAACTTTAATAGAATACGGCGATATGCAGATTTTGGATTTGTTCTCATATGATAGTTCCTTAATATAGACTTAATACCGATTGCGTTGCTAGACTTTGTTTTAATATAGCAAAGTAATAGGTATCGATAATACCAAATCCGATAATTATCTATTCATTCATGCTTGTTAAAATGAATGCTAGCTAGACATAAAACTACGTTTTAGTCTTTGTTATTGATTTTGTAATTAGAACAACTAGTTACTGCAATCAATGCCTTGCTTTCATC
>NZ_JBFGZY010000185.1:0-6260 GCF_041586535.1 Psychromonas sp.
CGCAGGAAAAATGGATCAAAGCAAGGCATTGATTGCAGTAACTAGTTGTTCTAATTACAAAATCAATAACAAAGACTAAAACGTAGTTTTATGTCTAGCTAGCATTCATTTTAACAAGCATAAATGAATAGATAATTATCGGATTTGGTATAACCATTACCTCATGTTGCGTCTTGCTCTGGTCTCCGAGCCCGTGCCTGACAAAGCATATTGAAGTAACATGGGTATATAACAAGGCTACACTAAAACAATATCAGCACGCATGCTATAAAGAATAAATAAAACCTCTTCCTGCTCCCTTTGACCTATATTATTTTTGTCTAAGGCTGATAGGGCATCGTCTAATACCGCCATAAATTCAGAGGCGGCAATGTTCATTCCTTTATGTGCGGCAAGCATATCTTTGCCTTTATAAAGGTTTGGCCCTCCTGACCCGGTAATAAAAAACTCTGTGACGGTTTGCTTTAACTTAGGTACATTGGAATCAGCAAAACGTGTCGCAACCAGCGGATTTGCAATATGATTATCAACAATATCACCTGATATTTGTGCTATAGCCTCTGTGCCGCCAAGCCTTGTATATAGTGACTCTTGCATGGTATTTCTCCTCAATGTAAGTTTATATATCTGTATTTCCATTTATTTAGCTTTAATTAGCGCCATAATGTGGCGCTAGCACATAAGCGGCCATCGTTAAACGGTTTGAATCCATAAACCGTTTAAGTACAAACTATTTTAAGCGCCTATTTTCTGTCTCCTATTGGCACCATAATATGTGCGTAAGGGGTACCTTTCCACATCACATAAGGCCCGCCAACACCGGGATCTGTTGGTAATGAATCTAATAATGCCGCATCAGGGACAATAATCATTAAATGTGCTCCCTCTACAATCCATTGATTACTCTCCGTTTTACCTGCTGCGTAAGGGTCAATATTACTGGCTCCTTCATCACCCGCTAACATATAAGATATACCAATCGCTTTGGCTGCAAATGGTTTCTTGTTTGTCCAGGCATCAGCCCATTCCAACCAGGGCGCATCTAAACACATTGGCGCTTTCCCCTGTAATTGAGCAGGGGTTGGAAAACAGGTGTAACCGTTTGTCCCTTTTTGTAATTCATTCATCTCCCAATCAAGCACAGTAACATTCGCCCTGAGGGTAGGAGGCGCGGCACTCAGTGCATCCTCTAAGAGTGCTTGATTTTTCTCATCTGCGTGTAGCGCATAGCTCATACCTATCGCTAGCAAAGTTAAAATATAGGTATAAATTTTCATAACGTTCTCCTCTATAATGACAGCTTCGATTTGAAAAAACGTCCGTTATACTCATAATTAACCTTAGCACTCTGATTCATTTTATTAATGAGATTTTAATGAGGATCTGATTGCATCAAACAGCAGATTATAAATTTTGCATTGAGTTTGCTATAAATCAATAAGTTGGAGCCAACGATGGGTTTACTTGAATGTTATTCACGAAAATCAGAGTTGGAATACCTGGAAACGGTATTTAAGCAGGATGGTCCTGATATCATTGCGGTTCACGGGATAGCCGGAATTGGAAAATCTACATTATTAAGGGAGTTTGTAAAAAATAGATCTGCAAAACTTATTTTGTTTAACTGCCAGTTAATTGAACCCACTCCAACCGCGTTTACAAAAGCCTTCATTGAGATGTTAGGTAGGGAAAACCAGCCACTGCAGATTATCGCGGATAAAATTGAGCAACAAACCGTTATTATATTAGATCAATTTGAATCATTCAGGCTGTTAGAGACATGGTTTAGACGTGAGTTCATGATCATAATGCAGGGTAAGATCAGACTCATCTTTGCAAGCAGAGTACCTCCAGATTATCAATGGATCATTAATCCGCCAGTAAATTGCCGTTATAGCAGTTTGAAATTATCCAGCTTTTCTTTCAAGGATTCTGTCGATTTTCTACAACGTGCAGGGCATTCAAAAGTAACTGCAATGGGTATCAATCAGTTTGCAAACGGTCACCCATTAGCATTACGCTTAGCGAGCGCTGCTATTTTGGAGCAACCTGGAAGACAGCTTTCTGATATCTCATTAGATAATGTTATTCAGGCTCTTGTCCATTATTTTTTGGAAGATATTCAGGATGTGCAGACGAGAGCGGCGGTAGAAGCAACAGCAACTGTCCGACGAGTAAGTGAGTCGGTGTTGGCTGCAATGTTAGATCTTGAAGATAAGTCTACGATATACAATAAACTATCACAGGTGGATTTTATTGAACACCGTTCTGATGGTCTCAGCCTTCACGATCTTTTAAAACACGCTATAGCGGCAGCATTAAAAGCGAAATCACCACAGAAACTCAGTGAATACAGAAACAGAGCCAGCCGTATTCTTCAACAAGAGATGAAAACATCCGACAGCAGTAACTTATGGCGATATACCGCTGATATTATCTATTTAGTTGATAATAATGTCATTCGTGATGCCTTTTTTCCGCAGAGTGATCATCGAGAGTACAGCGTTGAACCTGCAGTGGAGAGTGATCTGGAGACAATTATGCTAATTGTTGAAAAGCATGAACCTGAGGAGACACTGGTAATATACCAGCACTGGTGGCTGCATGCTCAGGAGACATTTCACTGTATCAAAGATAGCGAAAATCAAGTGGTCGGCTTTTACTGCTTAATTAACCCGGCATTAATAAGTGATAACGTGATTAGCAAAGATCCCATTACTGCCGCATGGTGGAAGCACAATCAAGATAATAAAATACAGGGTATAGAGCCACAGGCTCTTTTTATTCGCCGCTGGTTATCACTCAATGAAGGTGAAGCGCCAAGTGGGGTACAAGCGGCCTGTTGGTTAGATATAAAACGAGCCTATCTTGCGATGCGTCCTAATCTGCGTCGAGTGTATTTGACGCTCGAGAACTTAGCGCCTTATGCAATGGCAGCAAAAAGCCTCGGCTTCACTGTAATAGACATTGAAAGCAGCTTTAACAGGCGCCCGTTCTCCACCGCAATGCTAGATTTTGGAGAAGATTCTGTTGATGGTTGGATTGCGAAAACATTAGTTAATGAGATTAATGAAGTGGCGGAGAGAATGCCGCCTCTAAAGTGGTTCGATAAACCAGCCAGACAGCTAGTGTTTAAAAACGAGCACGTGGATTTAACGCCACTTGAATATGGAACATTAACGTTATTGATTAACAATCAAGGCGTGGCCATATCAAGAAAGGAACTATTGGAAAAAGTGTGGGATATTCATTACGAAGGCGCAAGTAATGTGGTAGATACCGTTATTCTTACCTTAAGAAAAAAACTAAGAGACAAAGCCAGTTTGATTCAATCAGTGCGTGGTATTGGCTATCGGTTTATTAGAGCTGAATGAACATATCTTATTTTGCAAGACGGGAATTAAAAGTTAGGCGGATATATTTTAACGAAATTTTCGGAATTCTCCATCCATAACTTGTTTGGGTCGGCGGAGATGAATAGCAAACCAACCGCTAGCTTGGTCTATCTTGGTTTTGTATGTACTCTTTTAGAGTCTTAAGAGGTGCTCCGCCAGCGGTCAACAAGCAATATGCCTTTGACCGTAAAACGGGCTTCCAGTAATAATTTTTTGGGTGCGTTGCGTATTTTTCCGTATCAACCTACTTGTAACTGCTTTCAAACTGTTGATAAATTTTACAGGCTCAATCGTCGGGTTTAGTCCTGGCATTAAATGAATGTGTTCTGACTCACCACCAAACTATATGGCGCCCTAGGTTGATTAAGCGATGTATCAGGCGAAAAGGCACGGAAAAAACAGGCTTGCAATGAAATAACAGCCCTATGCATTTTACTCAGGTAACGCACCCAAATGGACAATGGCATTATTTTCTAGCACGTTACGCTGCTGATTGGAAACTAAGCCTCTGTTTTAGCGAAAATCACCTCGGAATTTCAAATACTGATTTCAGTAATGTAATTGCTTATTTATTGACTTTTAATAAGGGTTAATAAATAGAAAAATGAAAGGGAAATATAAATATTGATTTAGATCATTGTGTTGTGTAGTCTCTCGGTAATGATGCCTCACTGGTGGAATGTATTAAGATTAAAGTTATTTTATAATTTTTTTATAAAAACCATCCTTGCTTATAGGATAATAATACATCCACCAGTTACGGTTATTACTTTCGGAGCTACCCATTAAATTTAATATTAGTCCTCAAACATTCCCCCGTTATCTGGCTATCAGTATGATTAGTATTATCATACTCTTGATGGCGATTATAGCCGGTTATCTATTAACTAAGAACTACCTGGACAGAGAATCTCGCTTATCTGAGCTGCGTTTAAATGTCGAACGGGAAAATAGAGATAGAGTCAAAAACGAAATTGATAGCGCTTTAAAGCATATCCATATTATGCAAAGCCAGGTTGAATCGGTTCCAATGGAGAACATCAAGGAAAGAGTTGATCTGGCTTATGCTCAAATAGAGGCTATCTATAACCAGACGCGTGATAAGTACCTGGAAAGTGAAATTAAAAACATGATCCGTGAAACGCTACGCAATCTGCGTTTTTTTAACGACCGCGGTTATTTCTTTATCCATCAATTGGATGGAGTGACGGTTTTACACCCAACTGCTCCTGAGCTTGAAGTTAATAACCCCCTACATTATAAGGATGATAACGCCAAGTCTATTATTCTTGGGCTTATTCAGGCTACCCTGAATCAGGAGAAGGCGGGTTATTACCGTTATCGTTGGTACGTGCCAGAAGATAATAACCAGATGCAGGACAAAATTTCCTATGTACGTCAATTTACCCCATTTAACTGGGTTATTGGTGCTGGTGATTACCTATTTCACACTGAGAGTGACCTCAAAGCCTTTGCTCTGCAGCGATTTGAAAGAATACGCTTTGGTACCCATGGCTATATCGCAGTGTTCACTGAAGATGGCCAGTTGCTTTCTGGTCCGACAAAGTTTGCTGATGCTTATAATGTAAAGTACAGACATGCTGTGCAGCAGATTCTTGCAGCTGCCGATGGCATTGCTAAATATGAATGGTATTATCCCGATGGTCAGGGCCCGGTACCCAAAGAGTCATTAGTTGTTAACGTACCGGAATGGGGGTGGTTGTTAGTGGCCGGTTTTTATCCTGATGACGTGAATGAAATGATAGCTGCACAACGGCAAAAGTTAGATGATATCTTTGTCGAAGATACATTGGTATTGCTGATGCCGATAGGTATCGTATTCATGCTCTCTCTATTAAGTGCTAAATGGCTAACAGTTATACTCAGCCGGTATCTATCCGGTATTTATGATCACCATAGCGCGCTGAAACAGACTGCAGAAGAGATGCGTCAGTTAGCTGAGTACGATCCCTTGACCGGTTTGCCCAACCGGCGGCGGTTAAATCAGCAGGCCAAAAAATCCATTTTTCTGGCCAGACTATGTCCAGAGGTGCAGCTAGCCCTGCTGTTTATCGATTTAGACCACTTTAAGGCGATCAATGACTCATTGGGACATGCTGCCGGTGACCAGGTGTTACAACACGTAGCCAGCTGCCTGAGTAGTAATGTGAGAGCAACTGATATGGTGTGCCGTCTTGGTGGTGATGAATTTGTTATTCTTATGAGCAACCAGATATTCCCGACAGCAGCCTCGGATTTGGCGACACGTATTATCAACTCTATTTCTCAGCCTGTGTTGATCAAAGAGCATCAACTGGTGCTGACCCCCAGTATAGGTATTGCTACCTATCCTGAGGATGGGCAGGACTTTGCCACTCTATTGGCTAATGCAGATGCGGCGCTCTATCGGGCCAAGGAGCAGGGCAGGAGCAACTATCAATTTTCTTCCGGTGGTAATCAAGTGGCATGAATTCCAGAGCAGGTATTGGAATACGTTTTGCCTGTTGCCTTTCAAATTAACTATTACAACCAGGTAATAATGTAGCCCAAGCGCTTCGGAATAGGTCTTAAGCATTAAAAATGCAAAAAGAAAGGCCTGATATCCGGTCCCGGTAGTACTGGTGAATTTTGAAGAATCAGGCCATGCCCTTTGCACGCATAGTCTGATTCATCCATCCAGTGGTTTATTAACTTGGAGAAATATTTTGGTTCTGACTGAAGACGTTATCCATTTAGATGAAAAACACCGTCATTCATGGCGGTGATGAAAATCATTGATGCGAAGCATTAACGTTACTTAGGTCTATTTTGTTGCTCGATATAAGTCGTCAGGGCATCTAGTGCAGCACCGCCACATGATCCGGC
>NZ_JBFGZY010000186.1:0-5835 GCF_041586535.1 Psychromonas sp.
AACAGCTTTAGCTGGCCACAAAGTGGTGAAGAACAGGACGTTCTGAATCAAATCAATAACAAAGACTAAAACGTAGTTTTATGTCTAGCTAGCATTCATTTTAGCAAGTATAAATGAGTAGATAGTTATCGGATTTGGTATAATATGACTTTCCTCTGGCTAATCATCCATTCCCACTTAACACTGTAGAGTGTTTATTTATAATCAGCTTCCTCAAACAGAATGGGGCATTTACTGTATTAACCTCAACTCTGGATAATGAAAGCGTCATTGCTTTTAATATCATAATGTTTACGTTTTATATTATACAGTGTCGTTAGTTTCGTGTAGTTCAAGGCGAATCATCGTAGCAATAGCCGGCTATTGGTAGATGATTTAACGCAGAAATACGCGGAAATAGCGGTATTGTATCGATTTGCTTATCCAGAGCTGAGGTGTATTAAACTGCTCCCCCACATACAGGCTTCTGCGGTTTTCAATCTGCAATCTGAATTCGTCCCGTTAATGCCATAACTCAGGGCTTGGCAAAAGCGTCACTATCAGCAGTTGTTACGCCCCCGTAAAACATAGCCACTTGCGTTTTGTGCATAGAGTTTATGATTATTATTCACTTGAGTCATGTAACAGCTTTCTCTACTATCACGTTTTTTGTCAATTCTGGCGGCAGGATACCCAATGTTTTCACAGTCACTTTTTGCGCAGCTACTGCGTATGCTGATTCTGCTGATCATTACCTTATATGCTGTGCATCACTGGCAGCCATTACAACATGCAGTGGCCGCAAATGCAGCAGGCAGCGGTTGCCACCAGCAGACGTCCGTTGATCACAGCATGGAGCACCATTAATGAGTATTTTTCGTTTTCCACTCTTAGTCTGGATGGGGATAGCAATATTAATTATCAGTCTGGGGATCAGGCAGTCTTTCGGTATCTTCATGATGCCCGTTACAGATACCTTTCATACCGGAAGGGAGTTTTTTAGCTTCGCCATTGCACTGCAAAACCTGCTCTTTGGTGTTTTCCAACCCTTTGTCGGCATGGCGGCAGATCGCTGGGGAGCGCGCCGGGTTATCACTTTCGGTGCATTGGCTTATGCAGCAGGCTTGTATCTGACCTCACTGGCCGGTGAGCCTGGCTGGTTATATATTACGCTCGGTGCGCTGGTCGGATTAGGGTTGAGTGCGACCAGTTATGTTATTGTTCTGGGGGCGGTTGCCCGTGTTGTGCCTGCCAGATACACCGCTAAAGCTTTCGGTTTGACTACCGCTGCCGGCTCCTTTGGTATGTTTGTCGTGATTCCCGGGGCGCAATCCCTGCTCAGCGATTACGGCTGGCAGGCCGCGCTGCAAATCTTTGCCCTGATCTGCTGTCTGATGATTGCATTTGCTGCTTTTATGAAGAACACAAACAGTGAATCCGATACAAAGGGGGCTGCGGTTGAGAGCAGGCAAACTTTGCGTGAAGCCCTGCAGGAAGCGTTTAATCATAAGGGCTACTGGCTTATCCATGCAGGTTTCTTTGTTTGTGGTTTCCATGTGATGTTTATCGCGACTCACCTGCCAAGTTATCTGGCCGACAAGGGGCTGCCGGGGGCGACTGCCGCCATGGCGCTGGCTTATGTCGGAATTTTCAATATTTTTGGCTCTTATTTCTGGGGGGTAATGGGCGACAAGTTTGACAAACGTTATGTGATGACCTCCCTGTATCTAATTCGTGCTTTAATTATTGCCGCTTTTGCCGTTCTGCCGATTACTGAGCAAAGTGCCGCTATTTTCGGTGGTGCAATTGGTTTTTGCTGGTTAGGTACAGTGCCGCTGACTTCAGGTCTGGTCCGGCAGATCTTCGGCGCGCGGTATATGTCGACCCTGTATGGTCTGGTATTTTTTACCCATCAGGTTGGCAGTTTCTTAGGCGCCTGGATCGGCGGGCGGGTGTATGACTATTACGGATCTTACCAGCCCATCTGGTGGGCAAGTGTCATTCTGGCAGTCTGCGCAGCGCTAATTCATCTGCCGATTAATGATCGTCCGGTTTCGCGTAGCGCTGCAACCTCGAGCTGATCATAAAAACGGAGGTTAATACTTCCGTTTTTTGCGATTAAATAATGCTTATAAAGCAGCTAATAGCACTTCGGCTTTGCTTACTTCAAAGGCTTTAGGCGCTTCGACGTTTAATAAGGTTACGATACCATCGTCAATTACCATGGCATAACGCTGTGAACGCAGCCCGCCAAAACCGGCGGTATCCATCTCTAATCCTAATGATTTTGTGAAGCTGGCGTCACCATCACCGAGCATCATCAGCTCAGAAGCATTTTGTGCATCGCCCCAGGCCTTCATCACAAATGCATCGTTTACCGATACGCAGGCTATAATATCAACACCTTTGGCCTTAAATTTATCTGCTAAGACCACATAACCGGGCAAATGTGCTTCAGAGCAGGTTGGCGTAAACGCGCCCGGAACGGCAAATAAAACAACTTTTTTACCGGCAAATAACTCACTGACCTGATGGTTAACCATGCCGTCTTTGCTAAGTTGACTCAAGCTGCCTGCTGGTAGTGACTGACCTTGTTGTATCATGATTATTTCCTTAATTGCATAAATGTATGTTCAGTCTAGTCTTAAATTAACGGGATAACCACGGAGAAAGTTTAAGGTTTTATAATGAGAGTGAATGATTGATAAGAATGTTGGAATTCAAAAGGAAAGGGGAAGGCTGGATTTTTCACTGTTCAGCACGGCTGGGTTCGACTTAACAGTTAAGGGGATACTGTGCCCATTGCAAATTGTAGAGTAGTGGCGGATTGTAAAAGAAACTCAGGCGAACTCACTGAGCTGATTGAATTATGGTCCGTGGCGTCAGGCAAAGCGTCTGATGAGATGACGGTTAATCTGCTCGAGGTTAGCCGGCAATTCGGCAAACAATATAAAATTATGGCTGATCTGTTATTGCCTTCTGTCTGGTCGGCGACAGATATTTCATTGTTGCAGCTTGGTCTTGCCGGGGCGCTGTCCAGGTACTTTGCTATTGCAATTGATGAGATTATTGTAATAACCCATATTATCGAGTCAGGCCGGGTGGTGGAATCTGGTGAGGAGGTTAGTTGGTGAAACCTGAAGACATCTTATCTTTTTGGTTTGATGAGACAGAGCCGGAAAAGTGGTGGGTAAAAGACAGCGAATTTGATGTGCTTATTAAAAAAAGGTTTTTGCCTGTCCACGAGTGTGCCAATCAATGTGAACTTTATGAATGGCGAAACTCGGCGGGAGGGCGTTTGGCTGAAATCATTATTCTGGATCAGTTTTCCAGGAATATTTTTCGCGATACGCCGCAGTCATTTGTAGCGGATCAAGTTGCATTAGCACTCGCGCAGGAAGCGATCTCTTTAGGCAAAGATATAGCGCTAAGTGATGTCGAGAGAGCTTTTTTCTATATGCCGTTTATGCACAGTGAGTCTTTAAAAATTCATCAGGTTGGATTGAGGTTATTCGAAGCAAACGGAATCCAGTCCTATATTGATTTTGAAATAAAGCATAAAGCGATAATTGAAAAATTTGGCCGATATCCGCACCGTAATAATATTTTGGGGAGAAGATCGACCCCGGCTGAAATGGCCTTTTTAAAACAGCCTGATTCCTCTTTTTAAGTGGTTAGTTGTTTATGGTGATATTGCAGGCGGCAGTTCATCAAAGGTAAAGCTTCTTTACTCGGTTGCGGTTGATTTTTAAACATATTTTGAGTGATTTTACGGCTCATATCTGCTTTCATGGCGATGAGATTTGCTTTCAGAACATTATTTACGTATGGTTTGCCGCTTGTTTAATGTGGCACGAAATTAGCTAGACATTTACCGTATAAAAAACACTCAAAGGCATTGATGAGTTACGCATTTTCAATTCCTTTGAGTATCCATTCTACACACAATTCTATTGTGTGGCGGCAGATATCAATAATACATAATACAAGGAATTTTCATGGAATTAATCGAGTCGTTTTTTGGGGTCATTAATGATCTCACATGGGGATGGTCACTTATCCCGTTCTTAATTATCTTAGGGTTGTTCTTCACCATCGCGACAGGCTTTGTTCAATTTTCTTTCTTTGGACGTATGTTCCGCGTGCTTTTGAACAAAAACCAGACTGCTGATAAGGATGCTATCTCCGGGCGTGAAGCACTGTTATTATCTGTTGGTGGTCGTGTTGGTGGTGGTAATATCGCCGGTGTTGCCGTTGCTATCACTTTAGGCGGTCCGGGCGCGGTATTCTGGATGTGGGCGGTTGCCCTGGTGGGTATGGCAACCAGTCTTGTGGAATGTTCACTTGCTCAGCTTTTCAAGCGTAAAGAAAACGGCGCATTCCGCGGTGGTCCGGCTCGTGCGATTATTCATGGTCTTGGTGAAAACTATAAATGGCTGGCTTCTGTTTATGCTGTCTGTCTGATTGCATCCTTTGCTATCGGCTTTAATGCATTCCAGGGCAACACGGTTGCCGGTGCAGCGCAAGACAGTATGGGCATCGACCGCTTGTGGACAGGTATATTCCTGGCGATTATCGTTGGTTTTATCATCTATGGTGGTATCAAGCGAATTGCAAAAACGGCAGATGTTATTGTACCAATTATGGCTGTTGGCTATATCAGTATGGCACTGGTTGTTATCCTGATGAATATCGGTGATATCCCTGCTGTTATTAAGACTATCGTGTCTAATGCTTTCGGTATTGAAGAAGCTGTTGGTGGTGGTATGGGAGCTGCTCTGGCACAAGGTCTGCGTCGTGGTTTGTTCTCTAATGAAGCGGGTCTGGGCTCTGCGCCAAACGTTGCTGCAACAGCTGATGTAACACACCCTGTCAGTCAGGGTATTACGCAGTCTCTATCAGTATTTATCGATACCATTATCGTGTGTAGCTGTACAGCCTTTATCATCCTGCTTGGTGATGTGTACGTACCGGGTGCTGAGGGCATCGACGGTGTGGTACTGACTCAACAGTCGTTGGTTTCTCACTTCGGTGAGTGGGTTCAATACTTCCTGACAGGTGCTATTCTGCTGTTCTCATTCAGCTCGGTTATCTATAACTACTACCTGGGTGAAAACGCACTGACCTTTATGACTAAGAGTAAAGGTGCTGTACATGTACTGCGTATTGCTGTTATCGCTATCGTATTCTTAGGTGCGACTGCACCTGCTGCGACTGCTGTATTCTTCTTCTCAGATCCGATGATGGGTATTCTGGCCATTGTTAACTTAATCGCGCTGCTGATGATGTTCCCGACAGCAACCCGCCTGTTAAAAGATTATAAAGATCAGTTAAAAGCCGGTGCGGAGCATCCGGTATTCGATCCCGCCAAATTTTCGGATTTGGATATCGATCTTAATGCCTGGGGTAAGAAAAAAGTTTAAGTTTATTTAAGGTTAATGTTGCTCTGTTAATAAACTTTTTTGCTGAATATAAAAATCCGCACTTCATTTGAACTGCGGATTTTTTTATTCCCTTGAAAAGTGAACGTTATCTGCAGTTTTTAAAGTTCAGAACAGGGTATATGAATAGCAACTAATTAAGCTGGAATCGCCTTATTCCCACCATTTTGGTGGGAATTTTCAGTAGTTATACCAATTCCGATAATTAGATGATCTGTTTAGGCGTAGGAAAAATGGATGAAAGCAAGGCATTGATTGCAGTAACGAGTTGTTCTAATTACACAAAATCGTATGGAACGATTTTGAACAGCTTTAGCTGCCCACAAAGTGGTGAAGAACAGGACGTTCTGAATCAAATCAATAACAAAGACTAAAACGTAGTTTTATGTCTAGCTAGTTCTCATCCAGAAACGTT
>NZ_JBFGZY010000187.1:0-5662 GCF_041586535.1 Psychromonas sp.
GATATTGATGCTATAAAATTGTTGTTTTATGAAGGTGTTGGTTTGGGGGCGCGGAGCGAATTAGACCGCAGTCTAGTATCATGAGCGGAGGAGCTCTGCGACTCCTTTCCTGCGAGTCCTTTTTTCAGTCCGCATTTTTTGAGTTGTTATTTTTCTTATGTAGACTAAAGTCTGCGCCCCCTATATATCGATAATCAAAACTACGCTTTTATTTTATTCTGTAACCTGCCCAGATATCGATGCTATAAAATTGTTGTTTTATGAAGGTTTTGGTTTGGTGCGCGGAGCGAATTGAACGAAAGTTCAGTGTAATGAGCGGAGGAGCTCTGCGAGTCCTTTTTTCAGTCCGCATATGGACTCTACGAGTCCACATTTAAAAAATGTGAAAAATAAAAACAATGCAGGCTGAAGCCCGCGCCCCAAACAATACAAATTTTCTACGCATCAATAAAAATCTACTCACCTCTTTGCCTCAAGAGGCGTAACGGGTATAATTTGCCTCCTTATTTATTTGCACAGTGATCACACAATGAAATTTATCGTAAAACTTTTTCCTGAAATCATGATGAAAAGTAAACCTGTCCGTAAGCGTTTCAGCAAAATGCTGCAGGGGAATATCCGTAATGTATTAAGCCGTCATGATGAACAGGTTAAAGTGATTTTAGAGTGGGATAAGATCGTTGTTCGCACCGTCAATGAAACGCCTGAAAACAAAGAGAATATGATCCTGTTGTTAGCCAGCACACCGGGTATTGCTCACTTTTTAGAGGTAAAAGAAACGGAATTTACCGACCTGCATAACGTCTATGAGCAGACGCTGGAGAATGTCGGCAGTTCACTTGACGGGAAAACCTTTTGCGTGCGGGTTAAACGTATCGGTAAACATGATTTCTCCTCGATAGAAGCCGAGCGTTATATTGGTGGTGGTTTAAATCAGCACACAGATGCGCTGGGGGTTAAATTAAAAGGGCAGGATATTACCGTCCATTTAGAGATAAATAACGACAGACTTTATTTTATCGATAAAAAACATCCCGGCTTAGGTGGTTTCCCCTTAGGCTCGCAGGAGTCTGTATTATCATTAATCTCTGGTGGTTTTGATTCCGGCGTTTCCAGTTATCAACTATTAAAGCGTGGCTCTCGGGTACATTACTGCTTCTTTAACCTCGGCGGTGCAGCCCATGAAATCGGCGTTAAACAGGTGGCTTATCAACTGTGGAACCGTTTCGGTGCATCACACCGGGTTAAGTTTATCTCTATTCCCTTTGAGCCTGTTGTTGCAGAGATCCTGGAAAAAGTCGATAACGGACAAATGGGCGTTATTCTTAAGCGTATGATGATGCGCGCGGCAACTCTGGCTGCTGAACGTCTGGATATCGAAGCACTGGTAACGGGTGAAGCGTTAGGTCAGGTATCCAGCCAAACCCTGCGTAATTTATCGATAATCGATAAAGTGACGGATATGCTTATTCTGCGTCCGCTGATTGCAACGGATAAACAGGATATTATCGATTGTGCGCGCTTTATCGGTACCGCCGAAATCTCAGAAACCATTCCGGAATATTGTGGCGTAATTTCACAGCGTCCGACCGTCAAAGCGGTAATGAAAAAAATTGAAAAAGAGGAAGCAAAATTTGATCTTTCCCTGATCGAACAGGTTGTTGAAAATGCGCAGGTACTAGATATCCGTGATATTGACAAAGCAGCACATGAAGAGATCGCAGAAGTGGAGTCCGTTTCAGATTTTGCAGAAAATGAAGTGGTATTAGATATCCGCTCAGCGGAAGAAGAAGAGGAATCACCACTGGAAATTGCAGGTGTCACCGTTGAACATTTGCCGTTCTTTAAACTGTCCAGCCAGTTTGCCAACCTGCCGCAGGATAAAACCTACCTGCTATATTGCGCGCGCGGTGTAATGAGTCAGCTGCAGGCGCTGTATCTCAAAGAAGCGGGTTTCAGCAACGTTAAAGTGTACCGCCCTTAACAAACATCTGTAAGCTTAGCGTTGCAAACAAGGGGGGCGAGGGCTTCAGCCCTCCTGTTGTCATAACTGCGGGGTAAAACAGGGCTCTCAGAGCCCGCCCGCTCATGACAACAGACTGCCGTAAATAACTGCGGGCGTCCTGCCCTTCGGGCCATTGTCGTAAACTCCAATGTTCAAATTTGCTCCTGACAAATTTGTCGCCCTGCGCGCCATTGAAAAGCAATGTCAAAGATTCAAACAATCAAAATTAATCTGCCGTATTTTTGTCCATCTCAGTTGGTTTCTCACATTTTCTACCTCTTTTATTTCCTTTTTAAATGAATCATCGTATGCTCATCCTAAATCGTGCTAATAAAAGGAATATAATATGTCACAAGTAAAAGAAAAATATAAACTTATCACTGGAAAGGACGACGCCGATTTTTGCCAGCGCGTAACCAAACTGCTGGAAGAGGGCTATGAGCTTTACGGCTCTCCGGCGCTCTCCTTTAACGGCGAACATATGGTGGCAGCACAGGCACTGGTAAAACAGGAAGCGCAGCTGGTGTAATTCAATATTTGTGAATTACGGGGAATACTAGACTAAAGTTTGATTTTTGGGGCGCGGAGCGAATTAGACGACAGTCTAGTGTTCCGGGGCGCGGGCTTCAGCCCGCATCTTTTGATTTACCATTTCTATTATGCAGGCTAAAAAAAAGGATGCGCAGTGCGCATATGCGGACTAAAGTCCACGCCCCTTTAATATTCTTTCCTCTTCATAAATGCCGTAAAAACGGCTGTCTGCATCTTCTAAACCTGCCCTGTGCGCATTATTTTTAATATATTGATAAGTTACGTTGAATTGTTTCTCTGTTCGGATAATTTTGTCGAAATAACTCCTGTCCCATATCGTACCGGTTCTTTCATAGTGTTTATTGATTGAGAAAGCGCTGCCTCCTTTTATTTTCTGCATAATTTCTACCAGTGGCTTTAACTGTTCAAACAGCAGGTGCACATGGTTGGGCATAACAGAGACAGCGATTAAGTGATAGTAGTTTGTATCTTTTGATTTAAAGAATGTTAACAGCAGTGGAATCACTTCTTCATTTAACATGGCTCCAGCAGAGGAGTTATCTAAAAACTGATCCTGTTGAAATTGCTGTTTAGAGGTGCTATCCGTTGTATTGATATTATGTTTTTCAAGGTAGTAGGCTACACTCTCCTGCGTTCGGAATGTGACAAACTGAATTGCATTTTTTTGATCAATGTGAGGCAGGTTTTTACGTATCATACTCTGCGCAGTACTCGCTATTGCTATTCATTCTTAAAGATTAAGTTTAGTTTAAAATGTGATTTGTTGTATTTCGTGGCGAATTGAACACTTTTGGTTTTGGGGCGTGGGCTTCAGCCCGCATCTTTTGATTTTTTGTTTAATGTTATATTCTTCAGTCTATTTGTTTTGTCGTATTCGTCTACTTTCAAAGTAAAAAAATAAATGAATAACAAGCGAACTTTAGTCCGCATAAGTAAAATAACAAATCAAAACAATGCAGGCTAAAGTCTGCGCGCCAAAACCTTATTAACAATCCAAACCACGTTTTTATTTTATTCTGCAATCTTCCCAGATATTCATGCCAGGCCGTTGTTGACTTATGCAGGTTATAAGCGGATGGGGTGTAATAATAAGAGGGCGATTCGCCTAAACGTTTTGGTGCTAAATAGTTAGCGGGTGCGGGTGTCGGCGCTTTATTATATTTAGCGAAAAGTTGCACTGCACGGTCCATATGGGTGGCTGAAGTCACTAAAGCCGCTGATTCATCGCCGATAATTTTCGCCATCTGTTGCGCTTCATCGTCCGTATCCAGCGTGTTATCCAGACGGATGATTTTACCCGCCGGAATCTTCATGGTTAAAGCTAACTCTTCCATCAGCTGCGCATGTGATTTAATATCGCCAAATCCGCCGCCTGAAACCACTAACGTTGCATTTGGGTTACTTTGATATAAGCGTAATGCTTCAATAAATCGGCTTAAGGCGGTTGCTGATAGCTGCCCGGTGACAGGTAAACCGGGATCGGCACTGCCTCCCGAGCCTAATAATAAAATAAACTGGAAGTCCTGTGCCGGCTGCATAACAGGGGGATGCTGGCGCTCTAATGGCGCGACAAGTCGCTCTGTAAAAGGCAGGCAGGAGAAGGTAAACAAAAGTATAAAACTTAATAGTAAATTAAACTTGGCAAGTTTCTGTTTTTGGGTAAAGAACAGTAAAATAAGTCCCAGCAGAAAAAGCATCAGTATAAGAGGAAGCGGCATTAACAAACTGCCCAGCCATTTTTTTAATACAAATAACATATTGATAACTCGATATTTTAAAAAATAATATTAACAGTTAATTGGAATACATAGAATTGAATGATCATAATTTTGACAATATTGCCGCGAAATTTGTAAAAAATATTTATGGCAGCGGCAAGGGCAGAATACGCACTGAAATCCTTTGGGACGAACTCCTGCACTGCCTTTCGTTACTGCCGGACAGGCCGCTGCGGATCCTCGATGCCGGTGGCGGGTTCGGCTATTTTTCACAGAAGCTCGCCGCGCTTGGGCATCAGGTTGTGCTTTGTGATATCTCCAGTGAATTATTGCGCGTTGCCGAAACGCAAATTCAGGACCAGAAATACGCGCAGAATATCCAGTTATTGCACTGCTCAATACAAAGATTGCCGGAGCTGGTGGAGGGGCAATTTGATCTGATATTAAACCATGCGGTGTTGGAATGGTTGGTAGATCCGAAACAAACATTACAGGGGCTATTAAACTTTTTAAATGTAGAGGGATTGTGCTCTTTAATGTTTTACAATAAAGAAGCGCAACGTTTTCATAATTTGGTGTCGGGAAATTTTGATTTTGTGGCAAAGGGGATGCTGCGTAAAAATGTAGTACGCTTAACGCCCACCAACCCGATAGTTGAGGCTGAGGTAACACAGTGGCTGGCAGAGGTTGAAATGCAGGTTGTGCAAAAAACCGGTGTGCGGGTGATCCATGATTATCTCAAAGAGCCTTGCGAGTCTGAGGAAAAGTTTGTTCAACTGCTGGCCATGGAAAAGTTATATTGCCATCAGGAGCCTTATGCTTCGCTCGGCAGATATACACATTTGATTGTTAAACATAGCGGACATAAATAATAATGCTGCTGATTATTCACCTGAATAAATTGCAGGTAAAAAAAAAGCCCAGGAAGAAAGGGGGTACCTGGGCTAGGGAAAATTTTATTGTTTAATTTCAGGAGTTTTACTATTAGTTTTCAGTTTAGTTATTATTCTTAATATTTCCAATAAAGAATTCTGCGTGATTTTTGGGGCGCAGACTTTAGTCTGCATCTTTTGTCATGAACAGAGTGCTTATGCAGGCTGAAGCCCGCGCCCCAAAAGACAATATTATCGCATCCCAAAAAATACTCACTGGACGTTGATAGGGTGCTTCAAGGTGGATTAAATGATAAGCTCAACTGACAATGATTCATCTGAAAGACTGCATCTTCTGCCCATTGAGCTTCACAACTTGAAGCTCACCCAGCTAAAGCAAGGTGATTCTTGTCGTCAACGGTTTAGGCATTGCAACATTAAGTTGCGTTAGTCTTCTAAAACCTCTTACAAGCGTTTAACGTGTCGGCACTACCTGCCGCCACGAATTTTTAAGC
>NZ_JBFGZY010000188.1:0-5560 GCF_041586535.1 Psychromonas sp.
GCAATCCGACTTTAAGTGTGTAGAGTGCGGTTTTACGGCCAACGCAGATCATGTTGGCGCATTAAATGTATTAGCGCGGGGGCACTGCGTGATAGCCTGTGGAGAGATTGGCATTAGCCAGCTCGGTGAAGCAGGAACCGGCATCGCAAGCAATTGTGGTGCACTGGCGCTGGTTTTCAGCTAACCGGAATCCCCTTCCTTTCCCGACTTGTCGGGCGCGTTAGCGAGGGGGGGGGGGAGGACGTCAACTTATATGCCATATGAAGTTACATGGTTTGAATTGCATAGAAAACCTCTGCAAAATACCTGACCACGACATTTCATGCTGTAATCAGAAGTTAGGGAGTTATTTCATGAGTCTCCATGAAGTTCATAAATCACATCGTGTAGGTTGGCTTCGGGCCGCTGTGCTGGGGGCAAATGACGGTATTGTTTCAACAGCAAGCCTGATCATTGGTGTGGCTGCAGCAGGTGCAGCAAAAGACAACATTCTTCTGGCCGGTGTTGCCGGATTGGTCGCTGGGGCAATGTCAATGGCTGCTGGTGAATATGTTTCCGTGAGTTCACAGTCTGATACTGAAAGAGCTGATCTTGCCATTGAGAAAAAATCTTTAGAAGAAAATATCGAATTTGAAATTGACGAGCTTACACAAATATACGAAGAGCGCGGACTCGAGCCCAATTTGGCAAAAGAAGTTGCTAAACAATTAATGGCTTATGATGCGCTAGGGGCGCATGCACGAGATGAAATCGGTATCTCGCAAACTGCAGGAGCACGACCGGTTCAGGCCGCTTTATATTCCGCAGGCACATTTACGATTGGTGCTGCTCTTCCTCTGGTGGTGGCTTGGGCTATACCGGGGGACCACTTAATAAAAACAGTTGCGGCTTCCAGTCTCGTTTTCCTGGCACTTCTTGGCGGTCTTGCGGCACGGGCAGGAGGCGCCTCAATCGCAATTGGCGCAATCCGCGTAACCTTCTGGGGGGCACTTGCTATGGCTCTAACGGCGGGCGTGGGGCGAGCGTTTGGTGTAGTTGCTTAAATAAATTGAGTCAGATTAAATTTAAATCATTGGAATTCAGCAGCATGTGCTTAATGTTACGCTCTATTATTAGGGCCTGTTTATCTGTGTATATCTATTTCGGGTTGTTTATGATCGTAACCATGTTGTTATTTCCCACAGAAATCCTCACTTACATATTCATATTCCTTGTATTGACGATAGTGCCGATAATATTTTCAATGATAATCGCAATATTCAAATCAAAGGAGTGATAATTTCTGACTATTAGTTGAGGCGGATTGAGCCGTTTTTTCATCAACAGATAAAATGAATCTTGTCAAAGTAACGCCCGTCATTTTCCGACTCCGCGCAGTCATCAGACTTTGTGCATGTGATGAACTCAGGAAAATTCATAGCAGCGATATAGAGTCGTTGTAGCGGAATGAAGGGATTTTCCGGAGAAAACACACTCACCAGAGGTAAGACCATGACAGGCTTACATCGGTGGTAAAGTAAAAGGTAAAGCAATGAAGTACAAAATTTTAGCAAGTGAAAAATTTGAGATCCCTGAACCATTACAAGAAACAGTAACCATCGATGTTTTCGATGATTTGTGGAGAGATGAGACAGTGCTTGCTACGACGGCTAAGGGATATGATGCGCTGATCGTTCGTAATATGACACAGGTAAATTCAAACTTACTTGAGCAATTAAAATCGATCAAGGTCATAGGTCGGCTTGGCGCTGGCACTGAAAACATCGACGTAGATTACGCCAATCAATGTCATATTCCCATCGTCTATGCTCCGTTACAGAATACCAATGCAGTAGCTGAATTCTGTGTTGCTCAAGTCTTTAATGCATTTCGTCATCTACCCGATGCGATCCATGAAGCCAAACAAGGGGTATGGAACCGGGAAAAATACCTCTCAACAGGAAGAGAAATCAGTGGTTGTAATGTCGGAGTAATTGGCTTTGGCAATATAGGTAAGGCCTTTACTCAGAAGATGGACGCTCTTGGCGCCAACGTTCTAATCTATAACCGAACCCCTTCGAACGTAACAGCAGCCTTTCACCACACCGATCTGGTTAACCTGCTAAAAAGTTCGGATATCATCTCTATTCATCTGCCGGGCGGAGATAAAACCAAAAACTTCCTCCATGAGGGAAATATAGGTTTGATCAAGAGAGGGGCTTTTCTAATGAATAGTTCGAGAGGAGGTGTTGTTAATGAAACTGCTTTGCTGGCGGCACTGGAATCAGGTCAACTCAGTGGAGCTATGATTGATGTTCGAACCGTCGAGCCAGCGTATGCTGATGCTTTGGCGCGACACCCGAACGTATACCCAACACCACACATAGCTGCATTCACTTTAGAGTCTCAAACGGCCATCTCTGAATCAGTTGTGATGGATATTATTAGAGTACTGCAGAACAAATCACCTCAGTACCCGGTGCCAGTAAGGTAAGAAAGAAGTCAAAGGAGCGCAAGGGCCATAGGGGGGGCAAGCCCTTCATTTTGCACTGCTTACCTACTACAAAATGAAAAACTTGATCCTGAATCCCCCCTGAAGGGGGGGAACAATGTTTGTTTTTTCTATTGATGCACTAATGAGTCATCAGTGTTGGGGTAATCAGTTGTTTAAGCTGTCTAAACTTTTTATTTAATTTATCCTCTTCCGTACAAATACTTAATAAGTCATCAATAAAATGATGAAGTGCTCGCCGCTCAATCTGTTTGATTTGCTGTTGTTGCTCTGCATTGAGCATGTGATACATCGTCGCTGCACCAAAGTCGCCAACAATAATATTGGCTTGATCATTAAACAGGGTGTTATGCGCGTAGAGGTCGCCATGGCATACCTGATTCAAATGTAAATGCGTAAAAACATCTTCCATTTGAGCAACGATTTTATCAATTTGTTCGATTGATAGAGTGAAATCTGCTGGAAAGGTGTCACGTGTACAACTTTGAAAGCAGGGTGGTAAACCTAAATTATTATAGTGAGGAGGTATCAAATTCATGATTAATGCTAAATATCCATCTTCATTTACTTGAGCCAAAGACTTTATCAGATTGGGATGGTTACCTACTTTCAGGCACGCTTGTAATTCATCTTTTGGATAGCCATCGCTAGTGACTTCCCCTTTAAATACTTTAACAGCAATATCATCAGGAAATGTGGCTTGGTATTGATTCCATTGTGCCTTTGAAATAACGCCGGAAGCGCCTTGTCCAAGTACATTTTGTAATGTGAAACTGGATGATGGTATTTCCGGAACAGACGGAATGTTTGCATCTGACCGGCTAAATGGATTACCAGAAAATGCAAACCAAGCGAGTTTAGGTAAGCTTAGTAATTGTGCAGGACATTCAGCCAGTTGGTTGGCTGAAATACGCACTAATTCAAGGTTTGTCGATTGCACTAAGGTTTGAGGTAGATGTGTTAAGCAATTACCCGCTAATGCTAATTTTTGTAGTCGTGGCCGTTCCCCCAGGGAGTCAGGCAGCTCGCTAATCTGGTTATCAGTTAAAATAAGCCAACGTAACTTTGGTGGCAGTGACCTCTCTGGGACATGATTTATTTTATTTGATTTAAAACCTATCATTTCTAAGTTGGGGCATTGGCCAAGCACTTCTGGTAGTGTCTCAAAATGATTGTTTGAGGCAAAGATTATTTTAAGTTTGTGCAGCTTAATAAGCTCTTGTGGTAATGAAGCTAATTTATTGTTCGATAAATCAAGAATTTCCAAGCTATCAGCTAGTGATAAAATTTCCAAAGGGAATGTCGTTAAATTTTCTGATAATGTTAAGCGGTGAATGCCTGATAGTTCGCCAGATTTAAGTTGAGAAAGTGTATGCAAAATGATGAGTCCCTGCTTAATTGGATATACAAAATCCGACAGTTTACTAGAAAAATGAACAAAGAGGGATTTTGCTTTAGCCGAAATAATTGACCAAATCTGGTTGGTCGTTCCCGAAGGGTGAGGCCCAAATGGTGCATGCTGCGTTAAATTCTTTCGATTTAGGCCCACTAGACCTTCAAAAATTTTCCTTACTTGTAAATACAAACGAGCTGACGGAAGACCGTCAACAGACGGCAAACTTTCTTACAGCACTGATATTAGTTGCGGTTAGCGTATTGGAAACTCGATAGCTTTAGCCACAAGTAGTTCATTGTACTATATTCATAAAACCAGTTGATAAACGGATCAGGAGTCGATTTATGAAACAGCCATTACAGATAACCTTTCGTGATATAGAGCATTCCGATGCTCTGGAAAACCTTATACGGGAGAAAGTGAAAAAACTGGATGAGTTTAATGAGCATATTATGGCTTGCCATGTCGTCATCGAACAACCTCATGTACAGCATAAACAGGGAAAGTTATTTCATGTTTCAATAGATCTGACAATGCCGGATGGAGAGATTCTGGTGAACAGAGCTAAGCATCCGCATCACGCGCACGAAGATGCCTACGTGGCTACTCGCGAAGCCTTCAGTTCGCTTCGCAGACAGTTGCAGGATTTTGTCAGAAAACAGCGTGGCAAAGTGAAAAGACATGATTCACCGAGCTATGGTAAAGTCTCTGAGATTTTCGGAGAAAAAAATTTCGGGAGAATAATGACGCCGGAAGGAAGAGAGATCTATTTCCACCGTAACAGTCTAGTAGATGCTGATTTTGACGCCCTGGAAATAGGCAATGAAGTGCGCTTTTCAGAAGAAGCGGGAGATAAAGGTCCTCAGGCCAGTACAGTACACCTTATCGGCAAGCACCATATTTTGTAAACGAGTTTCAATGATTTTGGGGCTATAGCAAAAGAGAAGACTTCTATTTGCTAAATCGGTACGCACATGCTGAGGTAGCAAGAGTGTTGTGCTTACTTCATCCAAGGACGCTATTTTTAATTGCTTTTATTGTAAAGGCAAAACTCGACCATGATGAAGAGTTCACTGCAGAGCTTTTCCATTTTCATTAATCTGCAAGGAAGAAGCTGCCGGTATTTTTACTAAAGTGAAGTGCTGTTTCGGCCTGAGTTTATCTCTTCAATCATGGCTGTAAATTTTTTAAGCGGTCAAGTATGGAGTGATTTAACTTATCCTGAACCGCATCCAGCGTTGATGACAATTGAGTTTTTGGGCTTTTTAATGGCGCCTAACTTTGACAGTGCTTTTTTGTGTTTCCCGTGCAACGATTAGATTTTTGAAAAAAGTACAAGGCGGTGCAATCTTTAACTTTACATCAAATTAAGCCTGAAATGTAGGCGGTTCTGCCACAGGCATCTACGGTGCTTAAAAGCGGTTTTTATACTTTAACTCGTGCACTTGCTGCAGAGTTAGCACCTCTGGAATCCGTGTAAATGTTCTCCGTTAAACTCAGTGAGTTCTACTTCAAAATCCAAACTCACTTCTGCCAGAATCTCTCGTAACCTAATTAATTTTTCATCATTAAACACTTTACGTCTGTATTTTGTGACAAATACTAAGTGAGCGTGTAATGCACTTACGCAGTGCCTTCCTTTTCTTACTTGTGATTCATTGCTATGCGTCATA
>NZ_JBFGZY010000189.1:0-5551 GCF_041586535.1 Psychromonas sp.
AAGAGTCAAAAACTGACAGTAAAAAAGAGGCCGTCGCTGCGGCCATTGCCCGTGCAAAAGCTAAAAAACAAGCAGCGGCGCAAGCAGATCAGCAAAGCGAACAACAAGAGTCAAAAACTGACAGTAAAAAAGAGGCCGTCGCTGCGGCCATTGCCCGTGCAAAAGCTAAAAAACAAGCGGCACAAACAACTCAGCAAAGTGATAATAAGCTGCCCGACAATAGCGATGTGATAGAAGCACGTAAACAACGTAAAGAGCAGGCGCAGTTATATAAGCAGGAAAAACAGCTTAACACTGAGAGTAATAATAACAATAGCGATGCGCCAGCGACTCAAGAGAGCGCTGATGAAAAAAATCAACTTCAGGCGGATCAACGAAAAGCCAAAATAGCCGCAGCGATTGCCAAAGCAAAAGCGCAAAAAACAGCGCAAAAGGATTAAAGAAATGGCCTATAAGAATGCAAGCTCCCCTCATCAAAAACAACCAAGGACAACCACACAGGTTATGCTGTGGGTGGTCTTATGCCTCATTCCGGGCATTCTTTTGCAGGTTTACTTTTTCGGTTCTGCAAATTTAATTCAGATATCACTTGCCTGTACTGTCGCGCTATTGAGTGAAGCATTAATTTTAAAATTAAGAAATCGACCAGTCCTGCCCACCTTAAAAGATGCCAGTGCTTTAGTAACTGCAATTTTACTTGCCATTGCCATTCCACCGCTCGCCCCCTGGTGGATTACGGTCATTGGTACATTTTTTGCGATTGTATTCGTCAAACACTTATATGGCGGGCTGGGGCAAAATATTTTTAACCCGGCAATGGCAGCTTATGTTTTACTGCTAATCTCTTTCCCGGTACAGATGACTACATGGTTACCTGATTTGTCTCTGCAGCCATTTCCTTTAACGATAATGGATCAGATAAGCGCCATATTTACAGGCGCGACCCTTGACGGTTATTCCGTTGCGCAGCTTAATCTCAGCATTGACGGCTTATCCATGGCAACTCCGCTGAATACCGCCCGCGATGCACTGCATTCCGGTTTTACGATCAGCGAAGTGCATAATAGTCTGCAGTTTAAAGCCTCTTCCTGGGAGAAAGTTTATTGGATTAACGGTGCATTTTTAGTCGGGGGAATCATATTATTAGCTAAGCGTATTATTCAGTGGTATATCCCGGTGAGTTTTTTATTCGGCATTAGCGTTTTTTCTTTTATCGCTTTTGCACACAATCCGGATCTCAATTCATCCCCGCTCTTCCATCTATTTTCAGGTGCGACTATGTTAGGTGCTTTTTTTATATTGACTGACCCGGTCAGCGCTTCAACAACGGTTAAAGGACGTGTTTTATTCGCTTTATTAATCGCATTCATCGTGGTGCTCATTCGTAATATTGGCGGTTACCCGGATGCGGTAGCGTTCGCTGTCCTGCTCGGTAATATGTGTGTACCGCTGATTGATTATTACACCCGGCCTAAGGTTTACGGGGGACGTGTTTAACATGGCTGATATTTTTACAAGCACAAAAAAATGTGCAGGTACAATTAATAACTATATACAAACAAAAACTGATAGCGGGAGAGATTAATATGAGATCAAGTATCAGTCGTAATGCATTATTACTCTCAGCTTTTGCCATTATTTGTACCGCCAGTGTGGCACTGGTAAGCGAATTAGCACAGCCTAAAATTGCCCAGCAGGAGCAAAATGCATTACTGAAAACGCTAAACCAGCTTATTCCGGTAGATCAATATGATAATGATATCGTAGCCAGTTGTTTCACCGTTGCAGATCCGCACTTGTTAGGTAGCACGCAGCCACAGCAGGTTTTCATTGCAAAAAAAGATAATCATCCTGTCGCGCTAATGTTGGAAACAACAACCATGAGCGGTTATGCTGGTCAGATAAATCTGCTGGTAGGAATTTATGAAAATGGGCAAACTGCCGGTGTGCGCGTGATTCATCACTCAGAAACCCCCGGATTAGGAGATAAAGTTCAAACTAATAAATCTGATTGGATTTATGCCTTTAATGATAAGTCTTATCAGGAAACACAGAAATCACGCTGGGATGTGAAAAAAAATGGCGGTGATTTTGACGCCTTTACCGGCGCAACCATTACACCGCGTGCGGTAATTTTTGCAGTAAAAGATGCATTAATTTATTTTAAGAATAATAAAAATGAGCTCTTCAAGCATGAAGCGAATTGTGGAGAAAGTTTATGAATGAACAGAGCCAGTCAATCGAGCAGACAATCGATACAGCCGGCAGCGCAGATCCTATGTATAGAGAGCTGATTTGGCAGGGATTATGGAAAAATAATCCGGGCATTGTCCAGTTACTGGGTTTATGTCCCCTGCTGGCGGTCAGCAATACAGTCACCAATGCATTGGGCTTGGGTTTAGCCACCGTTTTTGTACTGATCGCCTCAAATTCTCTTGTCTCGTTAATTCGACATCATGTACCACAGGCAATTCGCATACCTATTTTTGTAATGATCATTGCTTCACTGGTAAGTTGCATTCAATTACTGATGAATGCATTCACCTATGAGCTTTACCTCTCTTTAGGTATTTTCATCCCGCTTATCGTTACAAACTGCATAATCATCGGTCGTGCAGAAGCCTTTGCTTCAAAAAATAGTCTTAAACACTCCGCTTTCGATGGTTTGATGATGGGTATGGGTTTTACCATTGTACTGCTTCTTTTAGGCGCCAGTCGGGAAATATTAGCCCAGGGGACAATATTTTCAGGCATTGAAACACTGCTTGGTGATTGGGCGAAAATATTCACCACTACGCTTTATCATACTGACAGCGGTTTCTTGCTTGCAGCGCTTCCGCCGGGCGCCTTTATGGTGATGGGATTGATTATCGCCATTAAAAACGTTATTGATCGCCGGATTGAAAAAAAATGAACAAAATAAAACGCCGCGAGATATTAACCCGTTTACGGGCAGCCAATCCCAAACCGCAAACTGAGCTTAATTATAGCTCTCCCTTTGAATTGTTGATTGCCGTTATATTATCGGCACAGGCAACGGATGTTAGTGTTAATAAAGCAACAGATCTGCTTTACCCCGTAGCCAACACACCGGAGGCAATTGCAGCGTTGGGGGTGGAAGGTTTAAAGCACTATATCAAAACCATCGGCTTATATAATAGCAAAGCAGTTAACGTGATTAAAACCTGCAACATATTAATTACGCTGCATAACAGTGAAGTACCTGAAAACAGAGAGGCATTGGAGGCTTTACCCGGTGTAGGTCGTAAAACGGCAAATGTCGTCTTAAATACGGCATTTGGCTGGCCGACAATAGCGGTAGATACGCATATTTTCCGTGTCTCAAATCGTACAAAATTAGCCATTGGTAAAAATGTTGATCAGGTTGAAGAAAAACTGTTAAAGGTCATACCCGCTGAGTTTAAGGTTGATGTGCACCACTGGCTTATTTTACACGGCCGTTATACCTGTGTTGCGCGTAAGCCTCGCTGCGGCTCCTGTTTAATTGAAGACCTGTGTGAGTTTAAAGATAAAACGGAAGATTAATAGGTACAAAAAAACGAGCCTAAGCTCGTTTTTTATTGCACACTAAAAAGAAGTCTTCAATCTTCGCCCTTGGTGCCGCGAAAATGCATGGTAATCCCATTTAAGAAGTTGCGTAACAGTTGATCGCCACAGACTTTATAGTTGCGGTGATCCTGTTTTCTAAACAATGCGGACAGCTCACTTTTGGAAACAGGGAATCCCGCCAGCTCTAACATTTTTAGCATATCTTCATCTTTAAAATTCAATGCGATACGTAACTTTCTTAAAATGTCGTTGTTAGGCAAAATTGCTTTCGCGGGTAAGATAACCGGCTTAGAACCTTCCTTTTTGCCCCGTTTTTCATTGATAAGACCATCTAAGAAAAGTGATAACAGGCTATCACGACAGAAAACATAATTTTCCTCACCCTCTTTGGCCATGATGCTGTGTAAATATTTTTCGTCAATTGCATTATCAACCGATGCAAAAATTTCTAACATTTTTTTATCGTTTAGTTTCAACGCATAACGTACACGTCGTAAAACATCATTTGTGATCATATATTCTCAATAGGTTAGTGTTATAAAAGGCACGCCCTACCAAAGTACTTCAAGTTACATCCTAAAGTTACCCGGGTAGGTACACAAACAGCGCATACATGCCGATTTGGAATGATTACAGGTGGCTATAAAGCCGGACAATGTGAAAAATTATGCGTTGCCTTTCACTTTTAGCTGCTGCTCAGCAGCAAAATCCATCATTCTGTTTAAAGAAACGAGTGCACCTTGCGCAACCGCTTGATCGACATGAATTTCATGCCCTGTAGGGTCATTTAAGGCATTATATATTGCTTTAAGGCCATTCATCGCCATCCACGGGCAATGCGCACAGCTGCGGCATGTAGCACCGTTACCTGCAGTTGGCGCTGTTAATATCTCTTTATCCGGACATGCCTGCTGCATCTTGTAAAAAATACCGGTATCGGTAGCGACTATCAGTTGTTTATTAGGCAGAGTTTGCGCCGCTTTAATCAGCTGGCTTGTTGACCCCACCGCATCTGCTAACTTAACCACACTCTCAGGCGATTCTGGATGCACTAATATAGCTGCATCTGGGTATAGCGCTTTCATATCTCTTAATGCGCTTGCTTTAAATTCGTCATGAACAATACAGTCACCTTGCCACATCAACATGTCGGCTCCGGTTTTACGCTCGATATAACCGCCTAAATGACGATCTGGTCCCCAAATAATTTTCTTATCCTGGCTGTCAAGGTGCTCGACAATTTCTAAAGCAATACTTGAAGTAACGACCCAATCCGCGCGCGCCTTCACTGCTGCTGAAGTATTTGCATAAACAACAACGGTACGATCCGGGTGCTGGTCACAAAACTCGCTGAAGGATTCGATAGGACAGCCAACATCTAATGAACAGGTAGCCTCTAACTCAGGCATTAATACATTCTTGTAAGGCGTTAAAATTTTGGCCGTTTCCCCCATAAAACGAACACCGGCAACGATCAGTGTTGAGGCCTTATGATCACGGCCAAAGCGTGCCATATCTAATGAGTCGGAAACATAACCTCCAGTTTCCTCAGCAAGGGCCTGAATTTCGGGATCGGTATAGTAATGTGCAATTAAAACCGCATCTTTTTCTTTTAATAGGGTTTTAATTTTAGCTTTGTAATCAACCTTTTCTTGCTCTGAAAGAACGATTGGCTTAGCAGGAAAAGGATAGTCAGAACCAGCAAGTGGAGAGTATTTGCTCATCATAGTCTCTTACATATTAAAAAATAATAATAATTATACCGCGAACAGAATTAAAAAGGGTAATTAAATCGATTATAACAAACTGGAGGGGAGTGGTGGGCCGTGAAGGATTTGAACCTTCGACAAATGGATTAAAAGTCCACTGCTCTACCAACTGAGCTAACGGCCCATATATTGCTATATAGTTTGATTTTGTTTCATAATTCACTTTTAAATTAAAAGTGTATCAATAGCTCTACCAACTGAGCTAACGGCCC
>NZ_JBFGZY010000190.1:0-5548 GCF_041586535.1 Psychromonas sp.
CGTATGGAACGATTTTGAACAGCTTTAGCTGGCCACAAGGTGGTGAAGAACAGGACGTTCTGAATCAAATCAATAACAAAGACTAAAACGTAGTTTTATGTCTAGCTAGCATTCATTTTAGCAAGTATAAATGAGTAGATAATTATCGGATTTGGTATAACTATCTGCAAACCGTCATATTGGCTGGCAATGGTAATGTCTAAGGTGGAGCCGAAGAAGTCGGCATTAGATGCTGCGATGGCTTTAATAGTAATCGGATAGCTCGCTCCAGCTTTAACACTAGGGTGAAATTACGAACGTCTTAGTTCACATAATCAATCTAAACTGATTGAAATAACCCATTATTTATAGCAGTGAAAGTCCTGAAACAACTCCTTCTCGGTAACTATCACTGCGATTTGCTTGCTTGTGTTTTCTCTTGATACCGCCATCGAAAGACTTTTCATTCTTTAACAAGTTCAAGCTTGTATGTAGCACAATAGCCAATTGTAGGACATCCCGAACAGACTGTCCTCTCACTTTATCTCAACAGCGCTCACCTATAACTTCAAAAAAATGACGCAGAGAGCAACCCATTCCCCACCTTTCCTGCGGATTGTTTTACGCGATATTGGCGTGCTCTGCAGAACATAAATTAACCCTTTGTTATATCTCATACAATTGTCCTTATTATTGAATAAGAATTGTATTTCTTGTCTTAAACACCACAATTTCTTAAATCGAAAAAAAACAACACAAAAAAATTAACAATTTAAAATCAACAAGTTACAAGCGCAAAAATAAAAAAAAAGAGCAGGCATGTATCCTGCAATACAAATAATAAGACAGCGATTTTAACTTGAAGGAGAATCACAATGGCTAAAACAGGAATTATCTTTGGTACCGATACAGGTAAAACACGTAAAGTAGCGAAACAAATTTATAAAATGCTGGGCAGCGATGATGTGGCTAAACCGGTTAACATTAACCGCTGTTCAATCGATGACCTGCTCGAGTTTGATAATTTAATTATCGGAACCCCGACACTTGGTGAAGGTGAACTTCCCGGCTTGTCGGTTGACTGTGAAAGTGAAAGCTGGGAAGAAATAGCCGGCGAACTTGAAGGCGCTGACTTCAGCGGTAAAACCATTGCGCTATACGGTCTTGGTGACCAGGAGGGTTATCCTGATGAATTTGTTGATGCATTAGGCGAGCTTTATGAAATTTTTTCCGGTGCAGGTGCGACAATCGTCGGCCGCTGGCCGAACGATGGTTATACATTTAACAGCTCAGCTGCATTAGACGGTAATGAATTTGTCGGTCTGGTGCTGGATCTGGATAATCAGGCCAATTTGCTGGAAGAGCGCTTAACCCACTGGCTGGAGATGATTAAACCTGAATTAGGTTTGTAACAGCCAGATAAAGCGTCGTCTTTGACGGCGCTTGCCAGCCCAGGAGTGCCTTATGACTTTGTTAACTAAATTAATCGGCGGCATGTTGCTGCTCAGCAGCAGTTTTTCTTTTGCCGGAGAGATCCGCGTTGCAGTCGCCGGTAATTTTTTTAAACCTTTAAAGATTCTGGCTGCCAAATTTGAAGCACAAACAGGCGATAAAATACTGCTCTCCGTCGGAGCAACCGGCAAGTTATATGCGCAAATCAGCAACGGCGCACCTTTTGAAATTTTCTTAGCAGCAGACCAAAAAAGGCCGGCCAAACTGGTTGAACAACAGCTGGCGGTAGCAGAAAGTCAATTTACCTATGCCAAAGGAAAGCTGGCTCTCTGGTCAAAAAATCCCACACTTATCGATACGCAGGGGTCATGCCTACAATCACCGGAACTACTCCATTTGGCGATCGCCAATCCCAAAGCAGCCCCCTACGGTGAACAAGCCGTGCAGGTGTTAAAAAAGCTGGGTATTTATGAACAGCTCGAAAATAAATTAGTACTGGGGCAGAATATCGGTCAGACTTTTCACTATGTGAGCAACGGCAATGTCCAGCAGGGGATCATCGCACTGTCACAAATCACAACAGACGGGAAAATAACCTCAGGATCGGCCTGGATTATTCCCGGCAATCTCTACCAGGCAATTCAGCAGGATGCTGTGCTCCTGGATAAAGGCAAGAGCAACCCGACTGCCCGCGCATTTTTAGCCTATTTAAAAAGCACCGAAGCGCTGCAGATTATCCGCTCATTTGGTTATGAGGTAGACGCCTGATGCCTGACTTATCTGTGATCTGGTTAACCTTGAAACTGGCGGTTATTGTTACCCTGTTATTATTAGCATTAGCAACGCCGCTTGCATGGTGGCTTTCACAGACAAATTCCAAATTAAAACCTATTATCGGCAGCTTGTGTACCCTGCCGATGGTGTTGCCGCCAACGGTTTTAGGTTTTTATTTACTGCTTCTGCTCGGGCCGAACAGTCCGATCGGTCAGTTTTCCAGTTTTATCGGCCTGGGCAGCCTTCCTTTCAGCTTTGCAGGCATCGCCATTGCCTGTGCAGTGCATACTCTGCCCTTCGTTGTCCAGCCGCTGCAGAACTCTTTCGAAGCCTTTGGCAAACGGCCTTTAGAGGTCGCGGCAACCTTACGGGCCGGCCCTGTTGCAACATTTTGGCAGGTCGCCCTTCCTCTGGCAAAACCGGGTTTTTTTACTGCTGCCGTAATGGGATTCTGTCACACCATCGGCGAATTCGGTGTGGTATTGATGATTGGTGGCAATATTCCCGAACAAACCAGGGTATTATCCATTGAAATCTACAACCATGTTGAAGCGATGGAATACGCGCAGGCACACTGGCTGGCCGGCGGCATGATGCTGGTCTCTTTTATCGGCCTGTTACTTATCTACTGCATTAACTATCAGTGCAGCAGAAAACAGAAACTATACGGCCAATCCAAAAGCAAAACTGATGCAAACTATCAGGCACAACGGAGGCAGGCAGCATGAGTACGATTGATGCCCGCTTTCGGGTTGAGCATAATAATTTTAATCTCGATATCAGATTATCCTTACCCAGGGTAGGAGTATCTGCACTGTTTGGCCCGTCAGGCTCAGGTAAAACAACCTGTCTGCGCGCCATGGCCGGACTGGAAAAGTTACCCGACAGCTATTTCGCAATAGGCGATAGCGTTTGGCAGGACTCGGAAAAAGATATTTTTGTTCCTCCTCACCAGCGCGAAATAGGTTATGTGTTTCAGGAAGCGAGTCTGTTTGCCCACCTTAACGTCCGCGATAATCTTAATTTCGGGCGACGCCGTTTACCGGTAGAAAAAAGAAAAGTTAAATTTCAAAATATCTGCAATATATTAGGACTCACACCACTGCTTGACCGGCCTCCGAATACTTTATCCGGCGGAGAGCGCCAGCGGGTCGCCATTGCCCGCGCCCTGCTCACCTCACCGAAATTACTGCTGATGGATGAGCCGTTATCGGCATTAGATCATGCCTTAAAGCAGGAGGTTTTACCCTATCTGGAGCGCCTGCAGCAGGAGTTAGCTATTCCGATAATTTATGTCAGTCATTCACCCGATGAGGTGGCACGACTGGCCGATTATATTGCAATTATTAAACAGGGGAAACTGGTTAAAAGTGGCGTTTTAGCAGAGGTGATGCTCGATGGTGAGGCGGGAATGTGCTTTTATGACGGACGCAGCAGCATGCTTTATGCGCAGGTGCTAAAACATAAAAAGGATCATTTGACGGAGCTGGCAATTGGCGGGCTAACCCTGCTGGTTCCGCAAATCAGTTCCCCGGTGGACAGCCACCTGAGATGCCGTATTAATGCCAAGGACGTCAGCTTATGTCTTTCGCCTCCCGTTGACAGCTCAATCAGTAACATTTTACCGGGCTGCGTCACGCGCATTGAAGATAGTCGTACACCCGGGGAGCGTATTGTGACGGTTGATATATCTGCAACACACAGCCTGTTAGCGATGATCACCTACGCTTCGGCAAAACGTTTAAAACTGCACCTGGGCTGCCACGTATGGGCGCAGATAAAGTCCGTCGTTGTTTTATAATGGCGCAGCACTAACTGCTGTTTAATATCGAAATAAAGAGGTTCAACATGAGTGCCAATCCTGAATATGATTACAACCAGTTCATAGCCGAACTCCTGCCGCCGCAACAGATTCTGCCGGTTCACTTTTCGGCGCTTAATCTTACTTATTGCAGAGTGATAATCCGTGCGCAATTATCCGGTAAGATCATTCTGCCGCATGGCCTGGGCCTCGAGCAAAAAACCTACCAGCAACTGCGCAAAGCGCTTAATGACATAGAGCTGGTGAGAATGGAAATAGAGTGGCATAAGGAAGATTGGGAGTTTATTCGTGACCGTGCAGAACTTTGCGCTGAGCTCTTTGCCATTAAAGCCGATGAGCGTAACGAGTTAATTCAACTTTTACATAGCTACAGAAACAAAGAAGATCCCTCCTCTGCAGAGATGGCAATTATTGTCGCGACGGCCAGCTTAAGCAAATATCATCTCTGGGAAAGCCTGGGGCTGCAGGAGCGTGCGCAACTGGGCGAATTAATTAAACATAACTTTCCCGAACTCTATGCCCTTAATACAGAAAATATGCGCTGGAAACGTTTTTTCTATCGTCAGCTTTGCGAGCAGGGCGGTGATTATATCTGCAAAGCCCCGAGTTGTGAGGAGTGTAAGTCTTATACTGAGTGCTTTGCCTGATCTGGTCACGGTAAATACAAGGAGTAAATGATGAGCGAAAATAACCATGCTGCAGATCGTTACAAAACGTTCTGCGGGATCGATTGTGATGTAATCGCTATGCTTGAAGAGAATGTCAAAGCCGGTAATGGTGATCAGAGATGGCATGCTTACTTTGCACAAAAGAGAGCGCAGCAGGAAAAGTTGCAGCATGATAATTTAAACTTTATCGGTCATCAAACCAATACCTTATACGAGTATTTTGAGCTGCGCGGTGATCAGGCTGCCAAGTAGTTACTCTATCAGATAGAGCAGGAATGCTGTTAAGTTGGCAACAATGCCTTATTTTCTGAACGTCACAAGGTTTCCGGCTTAGCTTCAAGCTCGTTCAAAATTGGCGCAAATTACCATTAATAATAAATTTCGCTGCAGTGTATGACAATTTATACCCATGTTACTTTAAAATGCTTTGTCAGACACGAGCTCGGAGACCAGGTTAAGGCGCACATGAGGTAATAGTGATGTGTACTAGAGCACCATATAGCTTATTATCTTTCGCCCCTTCACAATCATAGGTGGCATTTGCATTATCAGTCGTTTTTATAACCAACATCCCCCTGCTATCAGGTTTAGTTAATTATCTGCTTTGTGACAAACACCCTCCTGATTGTTATTCCTTTACCACGCATAGAAGGAATAACAGAATGTTACTTCCGGTAAACGAGCCTTTTCCGTCTTATTCAGAACAGATGAACTAGGGGCTTATATGGACTCCCGCCGTATGTCAAAAAGAAATTACAAACAAAGTTAGATGCTGGCTTATATACGGGCTCAAGTTGAGGAGCTACCTCTGGCCTCTCATATGTTTTCGCACCTTCATGACTTTTCTGTTGAG
>NZ_JBFGZY010000191.1:0-5491 GCF_041586535.1 Psychromonas sp.
ATCCGCGCTAAAGGTATTCAGAAATTAAAAGCGGCTGGACAAGTCGTTACTGCTTGCGGAGGCTTGCGTAAATCCTGTCACGAACAGGTTGCGGCTTAGGAAACAAGAAGCATCGCCCGAATAAGGGCGGTGAGAAGTCACAGAGTGGTTGTAATCCGTTAATGACCCCTAAGCATTATATTGACGTTGAGCAGGTACACAAATTAGGCTCAGGAAAAACAGATTTCACACAAGCCAAACACCTTGCCATACAAAGCGTATGAGGCTTTAATAAATAAATGTCGGGAAGCAAAACTGCGAGCGACTTTGTTCCCAACGTAGATCGTTGATTAGACCTCTAACTCATGGGGGGCCCCTGACTGAAATTTATGCCCATCATATTTTTTATTGCTCCCCAAAAGCCTCACTTTTTACACATTTAACCTGTACTATAATGTAATATTGGCTACCTAGGTAGTTAATAGGCCTAAATAAAAAAGGATATAAATCATGATGTTATCAGAGCGTCGGTCATTAATGAGCACAATTGCCTTTAGTGCTGTAGCATTAAGCGGATGCAACGACTCCTCCCCTGAGAGTCCTGTTGAAGGAAACGGAACAGCGAAACAAGCGACTATTTCTAGAGGAGTTGACCTTTCTCTGTTTGCACAAGGTGCGTTTAGCCAAGCGCCTAAAATTGTTGACTGTGAAACCGCCGAAGGCACAGCAACGACTTGTTATGAACTGGCTACTTCTGGTGCTCCAGCAGGGCGGGAACCGGGTCCTTTCTGCCCAAGAACAACCAGAGACGGTGCTGAAGCAGGCGGAGCTTGGTTTAGCAAAGAAGGGAATGGCGATTTAGTAGATATCACTGGCGAGTTCATTTTAAAACTGAGTGATTATTATGGCGATGAAAACTGGCTGGTTTACGACGCAAAAACAAATAAAGTACGCTATACAGCCACAAAAGAAGCCTGTTTAGGTGCTGCAAGACCTGATGTTGAAGCACAATATCAGCAAAACTGTATCGAGTGCGAACTATCATATCTTGATGACGACTTCTCTCTTACTTACCTGATACCGGTCACGCCAATTCCTGCAGATAAACCGGGACGAGTTAGAACGGTCGGTATTGCACTTGATGGTTCCGAACTAGCTGGACCCGCGCCCGTTGATGCAATCCTGGGTAGTTATACGATTGCCGCATTTGATGACTGCGGTGGACATATTAACGCACATCAGGGTTACCACTACCACTCTACGACAGGTTGTACTGATACCTCTGACAAAAGCGACGATGGACACGCTGCATTGATCGGTTATGCTGCAGACGGTTATGGCATATATGCAATGAAGGACGCACAGGGTAAGGAAGTGCCACTCGATGAGTGTCGTGGTACAACTGATGATATCCGAGGCTATCACTACCACGCTGCCAGTCCGAGCGAAAATATGTTCATTGGATGCATGCATGGAGAAACTGTCCGCCAGGCGGGAGCCTCTGCGGGAGGTCCTCCAGAAGGACATCAAGGGCCTGCAGACGGTGAACATCTGCCGGTGGCTGAGTAATAGGGGCTATTAATAATGTTTCAATATTCTTTAAAGAAAACATTTTTTATTTTTTTAGCCACATTCGCCTTGTTGCTAACTACTGGTTTTGCTCATGCGCACTCTGGCCCATTAAATGCCATTGCTGTCAAAGCTTGTGATGCAAAAGCAATATCCGAAGCTTGTCAGTTTGAAGGAGGCCATGGCGACTTATACATAGGCACCTGCCAATACATGTCAACCGCTTTGATGTGTGTGAGGAACCAACCTATCCAGACAATTGAGTTCAAAAAAGCTGGATCTGAAGGTGATCATGAGTATTAGGAGAAGACAAAATTTCTGAACAGCTATCCAATCTAACCTGATTCAAACTGATATCTATGAAGATGTTCCAACTATTTTACCGGAGCCAGCTATACCCATGTTACTTCAAAATGCTTTGTCAGGCACGAGCTCGGAGACCAGAGCAAGACGCAATATGAGGTAATGGTTATTCCCTTTTCGATTGGTGCAACGCAGCACTGGTTTTCGAGCTAGCGCCCCGTAGAGCAAGGTTAATTGTACCAATCTGCTTTGTTATAAAATCTCTCTGTAGAATAACTAGACTTCAATTTTATGTCTAGCATCTCGGCACAATTGACCTTGCTGACTTTGCATCTTGAAGTATCATGGGTATATATGTCTGGGTTGTTGCACTAATTGGGCTGCGTTGTGTTTGTTATGACGAGCTAAATAAAGGCTTGGTTATCAGTCATTATTTAGCTTATGGTGAGCTTAGCGAAAATGCGCTGGATGGAACTGCTTGTCAACTTAATTATTTAATTGAAAATATTATAAATTCAAGGTTTATAGTTAATTAACTGATAAGTTGTTACACTAAAACTCGATACCATTGTCGTGTTTTTTGCTAAAAAAAGACGCTAAACAACGCGCATGTGTTTGCGCCATTAGCTCTCAGTAAGGGGTTATTATGTCATCAGTTCCAGAGAAAGATTGGAAATTATTTGTTTGAAAAAATTTGGTGTATTAAGTTCCGAACAATTTCAAATGTTTAGTGCAGAAACACAAGATACGGTTAGGAGTATCCTTGAGTTGAGGTGCTGATAGGTATTAATCACTCGTATTTATGGATTTCAAATCGGTAATAAGAGAGCTAAAACATAACAATAGCGCAAAAATAGGGCTTGCTTAAGCAGAGTTTCTTTTTGTTTCTCCCTCTGCGAAGTACTTTTTTAATATGATGCTTTACAGTTATACATAATGTTACGGGATTTATTCAGAGATCCCTTAAATAATAAAAACATCCATCTTAGGGGTATTATGAAACGTTATAAAATCATACACCGTACCTATTACAATTACACCGATATTGTGACCCTCGGAGCGCATCATTTACTTTTGCGTCCACGAGAAAATCATGAGCTCCGAATCGAGTCTTTTGTGCTCAATATTACCCCCGATGCGAAAATATATTGGCATCGAGATGTTGAAGACAATTCAGTTGCTATCGCCAATTTTACCAGTCCAACGCAGCAGCTTACGGTTGAAAGTGAAGTCATCGTTCAACAATATAATGAATCTCCATTGGATTTTATCGTGGCCGATTATGCGATTAACTATCCTTTTTCTTATAGCGAGGGAGACCAATTTTTATTATCACCCTATAGGGTATTACCAGAGCAAAAGACCAGAGAGCTTTTAAATAACTGGATATTTGCAGTATGGAAGTCCGGTGAACAGGTGCAAACCTATACGCTATTACAGCGCATTACTGCAACTATCTACACGACACTGGTTTACAAGGTGAGAGAAGAGCCCGGAGTCCAATCTGCCGAGGAGACATTGTCGCTCGGTTCCGGATCCTGTCGTGATTTTGCCTTACTCTTTATGGAGATCGTAAAGTGTCTGGGCCTTGCCTCCCGCTTTGTCAGCGGATATTTACATGCGCCGCTTATGTCCAGTCAGGTTGGATCCACTCATGCTTGGGCTGAGGTTTATTTACCCGGCGGTGGCTGGAAAGGATTTGATCCGACGATAGGTGATATTGCCGGTACGGATCATATACCCGTAGCGGTATCGCGATTGGCTGAATCTGTTCCTCCTATATCCGGGTCGTACGCTGGTTCAGCAAAATCAGAGCTCGATGTAGGTGTCTGGGTAAGCGAATGCTAAATCTTTCGATAGTGTTTTTTTAAACTATATGGTGCTCTAACCGTGCGGGATTCCTGCGTCGATGCACGGCAATAGCATTTAGCCTTTGCCGCTTGTGTAGGAGCGGTATTTTCTACATCCAAAAGATGGAGTTCTATAAATGAAGTTTTTGATTTTTCTGGGTACTGTCAGAGACAGTACCCCGCCTAAACCAGCCCGTTTAGGTGCCCACGTAGCGAAAGCTTGTATGGAGTGCCTGCAAAGTCGGTATGAAGAGGATGAAATAGAGTTGGTTGATGCTCTGGATTATCCCCTGGAGCCCGTTTTTAAGCCGCATTTTGCATACCCGAAAAGTAAGGTTCCACCAGCGCTCAATGAACTGGCGAAAAAAATTGAGTCATCCGATGGCTTTATCATGATCAGCCCTGAGTACAATCATTTCATGAGCCCTGCGCTGGCTAATCTGTTGAACCACTTTGGCAGTTCTCTGTTTTCTTACAAACCCAGTGTGATTGTTACCTATTCTGCAGGTCAATGGGGCGGAGTGCGCGCAGCCGTAGGAATGAGAACATTTCTATCCGAGTTGGGCTGCCTTCCGGTTTCCGCGATGATTCATGTGCCGAAAGCGCAGGAGGTTTTTGCAGCGGATGGTTCAGCGCAATCTGGTGTGGATCAAGCATCATGGTTTGATTATTTCGGTCGAGCCTTTAACCAGCTGGTTTGGTGGGCGCAGGCAGCCTGCGAGCATCGAGCTCAGGTTGATCCGCACCAACTGATTAATGGGTTCAAGCGCGATCCTTCGCAACGGAACGCTCCATAGCGCTATGGGGACAATAGGTATGAGTTGTCTTTCACGTTAGGAGTTTTAGGAACATTTTATCATGTCTGAATCTGTTCAACAGCAAATTGGAAATATTGCGCTAGTCGTTGAAAACTATGATGACGCTATTGAGTTTTACACCACAAAACTCCAGTGTACACTTGTTGAAGATACCCATTTAGGTGGTGGTAAACGCTGGGTTCAAATATCTCCGCCAAACTCAAACGGTACAAATTTATTATTAGCGCAAGCCAGCACTGATGAGCAGAAAGCTGCTATTGGTAATCAAACGGGTGGTCGTGTCTTCTTGTTTCTGCAGACTAATGATTTCTGGCGAGATTACAACTTGATGAAAGAAAATGGAGTTGTGTTTGATGAACAGCCGCGGATGAGGAATACGGGAGAGTAGTGGTTTTCCGGGACCTCTATGGCAATAAGTGGGACTTATTGCAGTTAAATCAGCTAATTAAGTAGGTGGAATATAAAAATAGATCTATAGGATTTGTGACGGCAGCTCTTGAGCGTTAGACCTAGATTGTCTACAATGGCGCACTTTTTATTTACGATAGGTCACAAATATGAACGACACTAAATCACTACCAGCTTTACCGGATCGCCTTTCTGCTAATCCCCGTAGTCCACATCATGTGGCAGAGGTTTTCGAACATAACATTGGTATTCTACTTAACGGCAAAGAACGTTTTGATGTTGAGGAATATTGCATCAGTGAAGGTTGGGTAAAAATCCCGTCACATAAAGCCCTGGACCGTCGCGGGCAACCGCTTATGATGACTCTAAAAGGAACTGTTGAAGCCTTTTATAGTTAGACGTATCAATAATAAAAACGATAACTTAGCAAAATAGCCGTAAACCCTCGCCCTTCTTTTTAGGGCGGGGATATAAGGCGACAGTGTAGTAGCACTTTAAATCATGCAGGTGTGGATTGACTATCCACATAATTTTTCAAAGTTTCTATCGTAGCCCCTCCTGCGC
>NZ_JBFGZY010000192.1:0-5470 GCF_041586535.1 Psychromonas sp.
AGAGCAAGACGCAACATGAGGTAATGGTTATTCCCTTTTCGATTGGTGCAACGCAGCACTGGTTTTCGAGCTAGCGCCCCGTAGGTCAAGGTTAATTGCACCAATCTGCTTTGTTATAAAATTTCTCTGTAGAATAACTATACTTCAATTTTATGCCTGGCATCTCGGCATAATTTGCCTTGCTGACTTTGCATCTTGAAGTATCATGGGTATAAATGATCAGCGTGTTAATCACTATTGACATCACTTATAAGAATCTCCGTATCTAAACAACCTTGCTGAGCATCTTCACCAATCGCACGATTTTGATACGTGCTAGTTGCATAGGGTGACGATAGTGTTATAGTGGGGCTTAAATAATACATAAAACACACTTTAATAAGCAAACTTATGTCCAGCACTTTTAACTATATATCTGGTTCTAAACGTAGCCTGCATGTGCAGGTAGCACGCGAAATCGCCCGTAGCATCTTGTCCGGAAAATTACCGCAGGGTTCTATTATTCCAGGTGAGATGGCTCTTTGTGAACAATTTGGGGTCAGCAGAACAGCACTACGCGAGGCGGTAAAGCTTCTGACTTCCAAAGGTTTGCTTGAATCACGTCCAAAAATCGGCACGCGCGTTGTTGACCGCGCCTATTGGAACTTTCTTGATTCTCAGCTGATTGGGTGGATGGACGGGCTCACCGACCTTGATCACTTCTGCTCTCAATTTTTAGGTCTACGCCGTGCAATCGAACCAGAAGCCTGTGCCCTGGCAGCTAAATTTGCTTCTGCTGAACAGCGCATCGAACTGTCTGAAATATTTCAGCAAATGGTAGGAATAGCAAGTGAAAAAGAGTTTAATCAAAAACGCTGGACAGAGATAGATACGAAATTTCATAGCCTTATTTTCAACGCAACGGGTAATGATTTTTATCTGCCCTTTGGCAATATTCTTACCACCATGTTTGTTAACTTCATTGTCCACTCTTCTGAAGAAGGTAGTACCTGTATTGAAGAGCATCGCCAAATTTATGAAGCAATCATGGCGGGTAATAGTGATAAAGCGCGTCAAGCCTCTGCAAACCATCTTCAGGAAGCTAAGCACAGGTTACCAGTCGCAAGTTAACTACCTCAAAAAGTAACAGCGAAAATATTTTAACAAGCATGCTCCGAGCATGCTTTTTTATTTATTAAAGTATTCGAACGGAAAGGCTGAAAGGCAAAAAAATGCTCAAATGAGTTTGAGCATTTTCTATCATCTGGCTGTCAGTAGGATAAATTGTACATGACAAGGATAGCTACAGTCTTAACTAGACTGTGCCGCTTTTTCTGCTACTTCCTTCTCCTGCTGCGCCTGCTTCTTTTTCATCTTCATCGTTGAGTAGACTGAAAAGATTGCCAGTAAAATAAAGGCAAGTGCAATAGGTCTCTCATATAAAAATGACCAGCTTCCTTCATACATAAGCAGGGATTTTCTTAAGTTGGTTTCAGCCATCGGGCCTAAAATAATTGCCAGCAGGATAGGAGATGATGGAATTTCCAGCTTATTAAACACAAACCCCATCAAGCCAAAGGTGATGGCAATACCAACATCGAACATTGAGTTGTTAATGGCATAAGCGCCAATTATAGATAAGAAAATGATCATTGGAATCATAATTATTTTTGGCACTTCAATGATTCGGCAAAAGAATCTGATCCCCACTAAACCGATCACCAGCATAACCAGATTCGCCACCAGCATTGAACTAAAGACACCATAAACTACTTCCGGGTTTTGTGAAAACAGCAATGGACCCGGCGTTAAGCCCTGAACAATCAATGCACCAAGCAAAACTGCGGATACCGCATCCCCGGGCACACCAAGGGTAAGAAGCGGTACCAGAGACCCGCCCGTGACACCGTTGTTACCGGCCTCTGCGGCGGCCAGACCATGTACAGAGCCGTTACCAAACTCCTCTGGTTTTTTGGCGGAGCGCTTAGCTTCGTTGTAACAGACAAATGCCGATATATCCGCACCTGCACCCGGTATCGAACCGATTGTTGTTCCCATCAGGCCACTTTTGACAGCGGTGGGTAGCATCTCTTTTAAATCGGTTTTGCTCAATAATTTGCGGTCAAATTTGGGTGGTACAACTACCTTTTCCGATAATATTTTTTCTAATTGATTCAGCCCTTCAGAGAGTGCGAAAAGTCCAATTAAAACAGGGATAACATTAATGCCGCTATAGAGATCCATAACACCAAAGGTAAACCGGGGAACACTGCTGATTGGATCTAACCCCACAGTACACACCAGAAGTCCGATGCTACCTGCCAGTAAACCTTTCAATATATTTTTCGCAGACACACTGGCAATAATAGTCAAACCAAACAGAGCTAATGCAAAATATTCAGGGGCATTAAAACGCAACGCAAATGCGGCGAGTTTAGGTGCAATTGCAATCAGTACTATGGTACTAATGAGTCCGCCAACAAAGGACGCAACGGCCGCAATGCTTAACGCCCGTGCCGCCTGCCCCTTTATGGCCATTGCATGGCCATCTAATACCGTTGCCGCAGAGGCTGGTGTTCCGGGCGTTTTTAATAATATGGCTGCGATGGAACCACCGTAGATACCGCCGATATAAACACCAATCAACATCACTAATGCAGGTGTTGCCTCCATACCAAACGTAAAGGGCAGCAATATCGCCACACCCATTGTGGCTGTTAAACCGGGTAATGCCCCAAGAATGATCCCGCCTAAGACACCAAAAAAGAGAACTGGTAACACACTAAGGCTCATTGCCGTCGCGAGGCCATCAAATAAATATTCAAACATAACAGGCTCCTATGACCATAGCCCTTCGGGTAAAGAGATGTAAAACACTTCCCCAAACAGGTAATACACAGCGAGTACAAAGACGATCGCGACGATGTAATAAAGTGGCTTTTTAATTTTGAAATACAGTAAATAGAAAATAAAAGCGGCAAGGCTCGCATATAAATAGCCAATCACGCTGATTAACAGGGCGTAACCAAGCAGAAACGCCACACCAAATAAAGACATTTTAGAGACTAATGGCTCATCTTTAGGAACTGGTGAATTTTCATCAATATGGGACTGTTTATATTTATGCTGCATCAGGAGAATGATACAAATTACTATTTGCACTATAACGATAACCATCGGAAAAAATTTTGCGTCCACACTCGCATCCTGATACATAGGTTTGTCAAACTGAGTGATCACTGCAAAGGCTAACGCACTGAATACAATGATAATAGACGGGAAAATGACATTTCTATTAAACATAGAATCTATCCTTACGAAATTTGGTCGTATTTTTAATAACAGGCTGCATAGGAAATCCCAAGCTATATCTGTGATGGGGAGTAACCTCTGCTATCACAACAAAGGTTACTGCTGGTTATGAGACAAATATCGAAAACTAGTGGATTAACCTACCAAGTGCTTTGCTATCTTCTGCAACAAACTCAGTAAATGCTTTTGCGTCCATGTTATGAATCGTCATCGCACCTTTTTCCATGAACGATTTAAATTCATCCGATGCCATCGCCTGATCAAACGCTTTGCCCAACACTTCAATAACTTCATCTGGCGTGTCTTTCGGTGCGCCTATACCACGCCATGTACCGGTAGCAACATCAACACCCTGCTCTTTTAATGTCGGAACATCAGGAATGTATTGAATACGCTCTTTTGACATGACACCAATGGCTTTCAGCTGACCTGACCGAAGCTGGGCAATTGCTTCGCCCGGGGTCACCATAGTAACGTCAGTATGGTGACCCAGTACGGAAGGAATTGCTTCAGACGCACCGTTATAAGGGATAGCATTAAGTTTTATATCCTGATCTTTTTCTAAAGTCATAAGATAAAAATTAGGTGCAGCTGTCGAGGCAAATTTAACCTTACCCGGGTTTTCTTTTGCTTCTTTAATAAGATCATTAATAGTATTGTAAGGGCTATCTGCTGCAACCAGTACCACAGCAGGATCCAGGTTTACCAGGCGAATCAATTTGAAATCATCGGCGCTGTGCTGCATCAGTCCCATTTGCGGTAATGAGGCGATTTCACGGGTTACCACTGTTAATGTATAGCCATCCGCACGTTGTTGAGCGCCAAAACTCATTCCTACCGCACCTGCACCACCGGTGCGGTTCATAACCGAAATATTTTGCCCCAGCACATCTTTTGCACTATTGGCTAATGTGCGTCCAACGGCATCAGTACCGCCGCCTGCACCAAAAGGAACAATCAGGCGAATATTTTTAGACGGGTAGTCAGCAGCCATTGAAGTTGCTGAAACTAAAATGCCAGTCGCAAGCAGAATCGATTTAAGTATTTTATTCATTATTAAGACCTCTTTCTGTATGTTTGTGTCGGGTTTTCAAGCTTTATTTTCTGGTACTCGTGGATAGTGAGTTGCTCAATGGCAAGTGCAATCCAGCTGCTGATCAGCATGTCATACCATTGTTCAACACCGCTGCAGGCAACGACAATATTTCCGTATACGAATGATCCGTAAAAAAGAAGATCATCTTCGCGCAAAGACGCGGGATGCTGGTTTTGTAATTGAATATTGCTGGTTGATTCGCGCCATGCCTGTTGCGCTTTTTTTCGTGCAAACTGAGCAAATGGAATCGTCCACGATTCCGGCGTGCCAAGTGAGGTTTCGTATAAAATAGCCTCATCAAATGACGCTTCCCACGGTTTCAATTGCGGGTTCATGATGACAATGTGCAGTTCTTTGCGATTGGTGCGCTCGAACAAGTTATCGATTGAAGGCATCATTAACTCGACGGCATCCTTAGCAATGTCAGTAAGGTTTTTCATTATTACTCCTGTATGGATTAATTTCTGCCGCAAAGGTTATTGTATGATAATATTATCGCAATGTTAGACGGGGTGTAATCTGGCTGGGATCACATAAGTTGTTTCAACAATGTGATTTGGATCAGAAACCGGCTCTTTTTAATGTGCTTATGAGCGGTTTTATATGATTTATTATTGAAAATAAAAAACCAGGAGATAAGTTTAATTTTATTTGTAATACTTAAAGTTAAGCTTTAAGAATATTCGCAGCTGTTCTCGTGATCAATATATAGCTGTAACGTCTGACCCAGAGCTAAACTGCCGATCATTTTTACTTAATACAAGAGGCGTTAAGTAATTCGGCATGTGTAAAATAGTTCAGCAGGAACATTGCAATTAACCACAAAAGATAAACAGGTCCTAATCCCCTATTTAACCTCAGCTCCGGATAAGCAAATCGATACAATACTGCTATTTCCGCGTATTTCCGCATTAAATTATCTATCAATGGCGGCTATTGCTAGGGTCTGTTGATCTTTCGCGGTTAATTTTTGTTCGAGATAAAAGCGTTTTAATCGCGACGCGAGGTGTGTAGCTTAGTCATTCTAAGTAAATACCTCGCAACAAAGAGTAAAACGCTTTTAGCCGAACCCTTCGGGCAGCG
>NZ_JBFGZY010000193.1:0-5454 GCF_041586535.1 Psychromonas sp.
ATTCCTATATAAATTGTCAGGTAGTTAGTTTTCTGTCTGGGGCCGCGGCCTTAGCCGCGCTATCACCAAGCTCGTCTAAAGCCCTGACTCTTATAGAAAAGTTCCATGATTGTGGAATTTGGATAGCAATCCAAATTGGCTACGTTTCCCCCATCCATTTTTCTTGTATTGAGCAAGTACTTTAGCAAGGAAAATCATGGAGCGAATTAAACGACAGTTTAGGTTCATGAGAAGGCTCGGACTAGATTTCCCTAATCTCTGCCAGTACAGGGATGGTGCGTTAAAAAGTGCTTGAGCAGTACAAGATAAAAAAATGGTTTGGGCAGCCTTTCTTTTGGGCGAGTTATGCGACAGCATAGCGTTACGAGCGGGCAAAGCTCTGCGTGCCCTGTTTTCTTTGCAGTGCAAAGAGCATGACTTGTCGAACTGCGAAACTGCGTTTCGGTTTCTTATAGTCTACACGCCGTCAAGGGCGGAATAGCAAATTTATTAAATTTTACCTTTATTTGCAGGATAAATCCTGCGCCCCGAAAGAATAAAGAACACCAGCAATGGTTACAGACTTGTGTATAAGAGTCAGGGCTAAAGCCGAGGCCCCGTGGAGGCGTTCTGTATAATAGACAGTACGGAATTGCATAAAGTACCTGATAACTTTTCACTAAGTACTTAACCTCAACTCTGGATAAGCAAATCGATACAGCACCGTTATTTTTGCGTATTTCTGCGTTAAATCATCTCCCAATAGCCAGCTATTGCTTCGATGATTTGCCTTGAACTGCACAAAACTAAAAGCACTGTATGATAGAATAATTCAATGTGTTGATATTAAAGGAAATTACGATTCCATTATCCAGAACTGAGGTTACTTAGCAAAAACCACGACAATTTTATCGACTCCGGGTGCTGCAACTTAGGTTTGTTTACTTACGTTTATTATGAAGTTCTCTTCCATGACTCTTATCATCAACTCTTCTGATATTTCGCTAATAGCGTATTCAGAAGATGAATAAATGTCACCGTCTTTATTACCCAATGCAATGCCCACAGTACCAGGTTTATCATCATGGATAAGAATAATTATCTTCTTGTCAAGAGTGATGCAATCGATGGTAATTGCATCCGCTTCGATACCTTGCTTGCGCAAGGCCTTATCAATTATTCCCATTATGGGATCGAGCTTTTCAAACTTGCTGTAGAACAAATCATTCGCCCTGGCGACTATCTCAGATAGATTTTTTAGTGTGTCTTTCATCTTCAACTTATATCAATTACAAATATTAAAACCTGATAACCTAGCTAATCGGTGCATCAGCAACTCCGACTAAATTAACTCGTTAATGCGCAGGATTTGTTCACAGTAAGTTCATTATACCAGTCTAAGTAAGTAAATGATCTAATATTGCGTCGCTAAAATTAATGACAGCAAGGCGTTTGATTGAGCAATAGCAGGCTATTGGGATTGAAAACAACGCAGTTATCGTTAATTTTAACCAGCAAGATGGATTAGATATTTACTTAACCTCAATTCTGGATAAGCAAATCGATACAGCACCGTTATTTTCGCGTATTTCTGCGTTAAATCACCTCCCAATAGCCAGCTATTGCTTCGATTATTTGCCTTGAACTCCACAAAACTAACAGCAGTGTATAATGCAAAACTTTAATCTTCTGATATTAAAGGGGATTACGATTCCATTATCCAGAATTGAGGTTACTTAGATTGGTATTATATCCATTTCTCCTATAGTGAATCAAAAACTAAAAAGTTTGCGTGTTCTTTCATTTGCCTCACTACAAGAAAAATGGAAGGAGGGTAAGCATTATTCACAACCCCTTTTTAGTTTTTAGCAAATAATTTGCTATACATGCCATACCCTTGTTCCTCCAGGTCTTCTGCAGGAATAAACTTTAACGCAGCCGAGTTCATACAATAACGCAGCCCGGTCGGTGCTGGGCCGTCATTAAACACATGGCCAAGGTGCGAGCCAGCATGTTTGCTTAGTACTTCCGTTCTTACTGAAAACCAGCTCCTATCTTCTTTTTCAACAATGTTTGCAGGCTCGAGTGGTTTAGTAAAACTTGGCCATCCGGTATTGGATTTGTACTTATCAAGCGAGCTGAAAAGCGGTTCACCCGAGACAATATCGACATAGATCCCCGCTTGCTTGTTATCCCAGTATTCATTATTAAAGGGACGCTCAGTACCCGCTTCCTGAGTTACTTTATATTGCAAAGGCGTTAATTTTTCTTTTAATTGTGCTTTGCTGGGGATGGTGTATTTCGCACTTTTATCGGTCATCTTTTTATGGCTAAGAGGCTCACCCCAAATTTCTTTTAAGCGTTTATCACGGCCACAATTCCAACGGTAAGCTTTATAACGTAATGGATTGTTTTTATAAAAATCCTGATGGTAACTTTCATTACCTTTGATAGGATAAAAAGTACCGGCATTTAAAATAGGTGTGACCACGTTTTTATCAGGAAATTTATCTTTAACGAGCTGCTTCGATTGTTCCGCCAGGTTTCGTTCCTGCTCATTAGCGACGAAAATAGCACTTAAATAACTTTCACCTTTATCGCAGAATTGCCCTCTACCATCAAAGGGATCAATATTTACCCAGTAATGATCTAATAAGTCCTGGTAACTGACTTTTTCCGGATCATAAGTAATCTGCACCGCTTCGTAGTGGCCGTCATGGTTTCCCTGATAGGTAGGATTTTCGACTGTACCGCCGGTAAAGCCGGAGATAACGTCCGTTACCCCCGGTAGTTTTTCAAAATCCGCTTCCATGCACCAGAAACAGCCGCCCGCTAACACAGCTTTATCCGCATTTGCTAATGATGCGTAACAAAGTATCGATGTTGACAGAACTAAACCCATTATATTTTTCATAATATCTCGCTTTGCTGTGTTGGTTTAACCAAGCGACTGCTGAATTTGCTGATATCTGCCAGAAATCCATTGATGGGATAAATACTGATCAGTTCTTCCACAAAATCGCCTCTTATCTACAAGACCGGCTATTGGTAAGAATTATTTCATTCTTGGAAAATATCAATGACTAAGCATGAAAGAAAGGAATACCAAACCTTTTTCCCAATAAAAAGATAAGGGGGGGGCTATATATCAAAGTGTTTTATTGAGCGGAACTGCTTCTGATACCATCCAGTTAAAGGACGACTGGTAATAGGGTTGCGTGCCTCATCTGTATTGATCCCGGATTGGAACCAAGTCCAGGTATCACGCAGTTATATACCCATGATACTTCAAGATGCAAAGTCAGCAAGGCAAATTGTGCCGAGATGCCAGACATAAAATTGAAGTATAGTTATTCTACATAGAAATTTTATAACAAAGCAGATTGATGCAATTTACTTTGCCCTACGGGGCGCTAGCTCGAAAACCAGTGCTGCGTAGCACCAATCGAAAAGGGAATAACCATTACCTCATGTTGCGTCTTGCTCTGGTCTCCGAGCTCGTGCCTGACAAAGCATTTTGAAGTAACATGGGTATATGTGGGGAAAAGTACTGGCTATTTCCCGTGTCATTGCAGCATTTTCAGCTAATGCAACTTCAAATTCCTGAACATTTTCAGCAATACCAGCGGTGCAGGCGGCACCACCAATGTCCGCAGTGCGTACACCATGTTTAATTAATTCAATCTCTTCTGCCGATTTGATCATTCTCATTTGCATCACCTCTGGATGAATATCATAAAATTGTACTTTTGGCTGCGCTAGTTTAAGCATTGCAAGCTGTTGAATTGAGAGATAATCGGTTGCAAAGTCAAGACGTTTTTTGTTGTCGATAAGTGATTGTACTGCTCTGTAATAGTCATCTTTTTTAAGTCTGTTTAGACTAGCTTATCGCCAAAACTACGGCGATAGCCTAACCCGCCTTAACTGCATCTCTGTAGGAGAAAAAGTGCTTTTTACTTTATTGCCATATCGTTTAAAACCATCCCTTACAGCAGGTTAAAAAACGCTCAGAAAAATGCGTGTTCGCAAAAGAATAGCAATCTCTTTGGAATTGAAACAACAGGTCCTAGTATTAATGTCAGTTAAGAACTACTGTTAAGGCATTATTCTGACTCCCAGGGAGAGAAACTGTGAATGAACAGGTAAAGAAATTAGTTCAACAAATCAGAGGGTTAGAAGATGAATTAAGCGTTATTCTGAAGAAGCAGGAAAAAGAGATTCGTTATCGTGTCAACGGTACCCGCATTGAATTTGAGAAGAAGTTCAAAGAAGCCCAGAAAAAGCTGAAGGTGGGGATTTTTCGCTGGTTAAGAACAAGCAAGCTGAATAACCTGTTATCGGCGCCTTTTATCTACGCTATGATAGTACCAATAGTTATTTTGGATATCTGCATTACCCTCTACCAATTTGTCTGTTTCCGGCTTTACCATATTCCCAGAGTATCAAGATCAGATTATATGATTTTTGACCGACACCACCTTGCTTACCTGAATGTAATTGAAAAAATTAATTGCAGCTATTGCGCTTACGGGGTAGGGCTTATCGCTTATTCACGTGAAATCATCGCACGTACAGAGCAATATTGGTGTCCTATCAAACATGCCAACAAACTGCTGCATCCGAATAAGCGGGATCTGTTTTTTATGCCTTATGGAAAAGGAGAGGGCCTGCATAGCAAGCAGGAGCTTTATCGCCGCGCACTGAGCGATGAGGAGATTCCGGTAACAGATATCGAGGAAAATGGTAAAGACTCTGAGCAATTCAAATCCACACCTTCAGACAAGCAGTAATTCAACTAATCAGGCCATCAGGCTGCCCCTGCGCTAACCCGCAAATTATTTAGCGCGGGGGAGCATTTTATAGGATCTAAAAACTATCACCCCTCCCTTGCATGTTCTGATTGTCAATTAAAACAGTTTGTTAGCGCTGTCTAGAGCACCATGTAGTTTAAAAAAACAGCACCAGCGAGAGCCCGAATGGTCGCAGGTAAGACAAATTTTTGAAGATCTAGTGGGCCTAAATCGAAAAAATTTAACGCAACATGCGACAATTTGGGCCTCGCCCTTCGGGAGCGCCTAAAAATCGCTCATTCTGCGTTGTGTCAGCTCGAAAGAGATCTCTATTCCTTCGCTAACACGCCTTGCCTGAGCGATTTTCAGTCAGCTCTGGCGTTCGTTTTTTAAACTATATGGTGCTCTAGCTGACAGGTTCCACAACCACACGTATATTTCCCTTCTTAAAGCTGCATAGATAACAGATTGATTTGGTTGTTTTATGCGGTAAGATAACTTTTCCGTGTTTTTTGTATAGGTATTGAGTGCAAGACCAAATCCGATAATTATCTATTCATTTATGCTTGTTAAAATGAATGCTAGCTAGACATAAAACTACGTTTTAGTCTTTGTTATTGATTTGATTCAGAACGTCCTGTTCTTCACCACTTTGTGGCCAGCTAAAGCTGTTCAAAATCGTTCC
>NZ_JBFGZY010000194.1:0-5451 GCF_041586535.1 Psychromonas sp.
AACAGCTTTAGCTGGCCACAAAGTGGTGAAGAACAGGACGTTCTGAATCAAATCAATAACAAAGACTAAAACGTAGTTTTATGTCTAGCTAGCATTCATTTTAACAAGCATGAATGAATAGATAATTATCGGATTTGGTATAACATCGGAAAGCTTAGTTCTACCGCTACGGAAACCAGTAATACTTAAGCGGGGGATGAACCTGCTTATCATATTGCCTCTTTCTCCACCATTTCAGCAGACCTATGGATTCGCTTCTTAAGGTTAAATGGGTATATAATCTGCCTGCAGTTTTGCATTATCTACCCTAAGGTTTAATCAATGTTTTTTCAGTCAAAATTTGTACTTAACCGCGAACATTTTGAAGAATGTTTTGATCAGTCTGCATTATTAGGTAAAAAAGCGGCTCCGAGATATAAATTTATGGCCTTTCTGGTAATTGGCGGATGTCTGATTCTTATATTAGTCCCACAACAGAAAACCCTTGCTTTCTTTTTAATTGCCCTCTCTTTTGTTGAGTATTTCAGTTTTCGTTACCGTCGCGCCTGGTGGTTAATGAGACAGATGTGGAGCCGTAACTCTCATAATACGATCACCCTGACAATCAATGATCAGGGCGTGAAAACTGAAAGTTTATATAACAACAGTGAACTTCTCTGGGCTGAGATAAAAGGTATGGTTGAAACCCCTAAAGGTATTATGCTGCTGCTAAAAAACGGTAATAAAAATTATCTGTCAAAAGCCTCCTTAGACGAAAAAGCCGTTGCCTATATTAAATTAAAAGCAGCACCTGCAGAAAGTGAATGTGCTTGTTAACAACTGAACCGCCTGCACCGGGCTAAGCAAGCGGATAAACATTTTATGGCTTGTTAAAATCCTCTAATGTTTTTATTTCAACAACACTATAGGCAGGCGTCTCATATGGGTGGGTATTTATTAATGCTTCTAAAACTGCTTTGATGCACTCCCCGGCGCAGACTAATTCAACTTTATATTCCGCAATGTTGGCTATCTCATTTTTTGTTCCGATAAAAGCGTTACTCTGTGCCATAGGGCGGAATTGCCCCTCTCCCAAAGTCTGCCAGGCACAACAATCATAATTTCCAATGCGTCCGGCCCCGGCCTCAAATAAAGCATTTTTTACCCTGTCTAAATGTGAATCCGGTACATAAAAATTTAACTGATACATTTAATTTCCCTTTTTAATGAAGACTGTCGCAATAAGACCAGCAAAAATAACTTAACCATTTTTTAGTGAGGAAACTCAATATTACGAACCTGTACCCTGGTATTGATGGAGTGCTTATAACTGCTGTCGGAAACCAGCTCGCCGCTCAACTTAATTTCAACGCTGCGCAGCGTTGCCGTCGCACCGGATACTATAGATTCAGTAAACACCAGTTCGGTTATTTTGATAAACCCTTTGTCAGACAGTGCAGCCCAGTGGCCTTTTGAATAACAATTAGTTGCAAGCGGATCAACACCACTGCCAAATTGCACTTCATTTTTATCGGCAACCAGCCTGAATCCCATACGGTTGGTATTGGTAATTGCAGCGGCAGAATTATGGTTGTAAGAATAAACAATGCAATTTGATGTACCGCTATTGAGTGAATCTACTGCTTTAGTTCCACTGCTACCGACTAAAAAATCACGCCCCCCGTAGCCCGCCCGCCTGATATCAGTTTTCATTATTGTCATAATGGACTGCAAATCGGTGCGTAAGCGTGAGTATTTCAAACTTTTAGAACCCGATGAAACGCCCGTTACATATAAGCCGATAACCATTGCCAGGAGCACTGAACCAAGCAGGAGCGTCAGCATCAGCTCAACTAATGAAAATCCTTTTTGCCTGGTTAACATTTTTGATACCCCAGCCGTGCTCTGCCGGGCGAACAGATTCTTAAACGCATAACACCTTGAATGACCTTTAATTTATTGTTATTACCGTCATGCAAAGTAACGCTACCGGCATTGACGCCAAAACGCATCGGTTTGTAAGACACTTTTTTAGCGCTGAAAGTTATATCTGTTTTGGCGGCGAAGAGCGTTTTACCGTCAGTTAACTGCTCAACTTTATTAAGACCGTTTACTAAGCAGGAATCAGCGGTATAACAGTCACAGACAGCAGTGTCCGCCATTGCCATCTTCCAAATTTCTGTATCGCCATCCTGACAAAAGTGCACATAAATTTTTTTATTATCCTGAATGGCCTGAGTCTTGGCTAAGCGTAAAAAATGATAAAGATGCTCTGTTTTTTGTATTAAGGTTCGCTCTGCCAATAGCGCGCTATAATTACTGACGCTAATAGACACCAATATCAACAGCACTGTGATGCTAACCAGTAACTCAATTAATGTGAAACCGCGGTGATTGTTCTGATTTATTGCCATATAAAAACTCAATCCATTAACCGTATCCAGTAAAGTAGATAGGCTATAGAAGCCACTTCAATAACTGACTTGATACTCAGAAAGCGTAGTTTAAGCAGATGAACAAGCAAATGCCCCGGCTGGTTTATGAGGGGCTCCTTAGATTTGCCAACGATTTTTTTGCCATTTTTAACGGTTAACAACAATAAAAAATTTCTTTTTAACGTCATAAAGTTGCAATAAAAGATCCCTATTGTATTGCACAGAGAAGATTTTAATGGTGGAAGCAAGGGAGATAATATGCAATATAATTATACTGAAACTGATATTGATACTGTTTTTTTCGCACCTAAGAAAAAAACGCCAAAAGCAAGAAAATGGCGTGAAATTGAAGAAATAAAAGCGCAGCAGCAACTGACCAGAGAACTGCAAGAAATTGATCCTAGCTTTGTTTTTTCATTAACTGAATTGCGATAAATTTAGTCAGTGACGAAAAAAAACGCATCATTTGATCGGGCTATTAAGTGAAACTGTGGCTGCTCATTTTCAATGGGCGGCTTTTGTGTTTTTAAATTGCTTTAAAAACAGTTAGTTATAAAATTTTAGATGAAAATAAACCACTTCAATCCGTACGGGGAACACTTAAAAATCAGATAGTTAGACTTTGTTTCGTGGAAATATGATTACACAAAGAACATTACAGTATTCGATTTCTAACTGCTTTTGTGTCTCAAACTGAGACAGAATTTTGAACGTCCTCGAATGCTAAGGTGCAATCGTCCCCATAACGACTTACAAAACTAAAAATCTCTGCTCACGATTTTGCTTGCTTTCGGGAAAATACTTAACTCGTTTTTGCCCACTCCTTATTTCAACCGCTAACTGTTTAGTCAAGCCGATCGTTATTTGACCTACTATGTATTCCATCAAAACTCACCCTCGTTGTTTATATGATTAAACCAAAACCTCTGTGAAACATTTTGAACCAATACGCCATATAAGAAAATGGAGCAATTCTGAAAGAAAGTAGATTGAAAATAAGACCTGAAGCTTTCCCGCAACTCAACAGCTTGGGCATAAGCTTATTGGTCTTAGTTTATTAAATTAACCAATTGTTTAATTTAATTGATCTGTACTGACCAAGTGTTTAATATAGTGCTGAATGATATGAGGTGGTTATGAATAAAACGGTGACGAAAAAAGCGAATACGCGCTCTCTGCAACAACGCGCTCAAGAAACGAAAGCAAAAATACTGAGTGCGGCACTTTCAGAATTTGCCAAATCAGGGTTTGAAGGGGTATCGACTCGATCTATCGCTATCAATGCAGGCGTAAATCATACTCTTATCTCTCACCATTTTGGTTCTAAGGATGCGCTTTGGAAGGCAACCGCTGAGTGGTTTTTTAATACCTATAACCAAGAGTTTCTTAACCGTCGTAAAGCATTAAATGAAGTAGACGCTACAGATAAGCTTCGCATCTATATCAGGGATTTCATCGAGTTCTGCGTTAACTTTCCTGATTTTACTCGTTTTATGATGCAAGCAAATCAGGGGGACGAAGAGCGTTTAAATTGGCTTGTTGATCGCTTCCTTCGTTCCGGCTCTGAGACTGAACTGGGAATGTTGCAACAGGCTCAAAAATTAGGATTCATTCCGCAAGGTGATAGCCTGCACATGCGTTACTTATTTATAGGTGCAGCTACATCGATTTTTACATTCGCACCAGAGTTCTCTCGACTATCCGGTAAGGATCCGTTTTCCCATTCCATGGTAGAACAACATATTGACTATCTTTTAGCTTTATTCAGTACTCAAGTGCCAAAACTTAAAGAGGTATGATGAAATGACTAAGAAACTTGTAATTGTAGGTGGTGGATATTTAGGAGCACAGTTAGCTCAGTCGCTTGAACATGATTTAGATGTGACTCTTATCGAGCAGCGTGACGCATTTATTCATGCTCCAGCCATGATACGAGCCATTGTTAAACCATCCATGTTAGATACGGTGTTGTTACCTTATGAGAAACTTCTTACAAAAGGCACAGTTGTAAAAGCCAAAGTCATCAAAGTTGAAGAGCATAGCGTGACACTTGAAGATGGAACTCAATTTGGCGCTGACTATATTGTGCTTGCAACGGGCTCTACTAATAGCGCGTTTTTGAAACCGACAGGCACCAGTATTGATGACTTCCGCATTGTTGTGACTGATCTAAATAAGAAGCTGGCAAGCGCACAATCTGTCGCTATTGTCGGCGCCGGAACAGTTGGTACGGAAATGGCGGGTGAGATTAGTAGCGCCATGCCTGAGAAAGACATAACGTTAATATCGAGTGATTCAACGCTTTTTTCACAACTACCAAAAAAATTCGCTACTTCAATTATGTCGAAACTCAAAAAAGCGAATATCGATATAAAATTCGGCATGCGAGTTGAAAATCTTAAAAGTACCTCAAATGCGTATTCTGGAACGCTTCATCTGTCAGATGGCTCGTCAATAGAGGCTGATCTTATTATTCCAGCCATCGGATCTCGCGCAGTATCGTCATTAGTCGGAGAGTTACCGAATTCCACTATAAGGAAAAACGGCCAAGTTGATGTCGATGCTTACTTGCGCCCATCGGCATACGCCAATGTATTCAGCGCCGGTGATATGGCTGGTTGCGGTGATGCAATGACCATTGTTGCTGTTAGTCGCCAAATACCTTGGTTAACCAAGACCTTTAAAGCCTTAGCTGCTGGAAAGCAGTTAGAACAACTTAAGCCATATTCCCCATGGAGAAAAGCGCCTTTGTTTTTACCTTTAGGTCCAAGTAAGGGCAATTCATACATGGTTATCGGTACTTTTGGTGATTGGATTACAAGAAAAATAAAAGGTGAAAAACTTTTCATAGATAAATATAGAAAGCTATTTCGTTTAAACAAATAGATTTAAATCCTAGGGTCTGTTGATCTTTCGCGGTTAATTTTTGTTCGAGATAAAAGCGTTTTAATCGCGACGCGAGGTGTGTAGCTTAGTCATTCTAAGTAAATACCTCGCAACAAAGAGTAAAACGCTTTTAGCCGACCCCTTCGGGCAG
>NZ_JBFGZY010000195.1:0-5445 GCF_041586535.1 Psychromonas sp.
CGTTTTAGTCTTTGTTATTGATTTGATTCAGAACGTCCTGTTCTTCACCACCTTGTGGCCAGCTAAAGCTGTTCAAAATCGTTCCATACGATTTTGTGTAATTAGAACAACTAGTTACTGCAATCAATGCCTTGCTTTCATTCATTTTTCCTAGTGCCTAAACTGACCATTTAATTAATCCAATCGGTATGAATAAAAGAGCCCATTTAAGGTTGTCAGTCTAACTCACTGAAAAAAGAAGGGTTAAATGTTTTTTCACAATAATGGCATTTTAATTTAAGCACTGATTTATGCTTAACGTAAAAACGTGTATTGACCGGCTCATTATGGCTAATGCAATTGCTGTTCGGGCAAGCTAATACGCCAATAAACGAGTTTGGCAGTTGAACTTTAAACTTATTTACTACCTGAAAATCTTTTATCTGATTAATGGTGGCATTTGGTGCAAATAAAGCGAGTTGATTAGCCTGCTCATCAGTGATAAAAGTGTTCTCGACTTTTATCAGATCTTTTGTTTGCCCGGTATGTGTCGCTAAGTTTAAGCCTACCGTAATTTTCTCATTCGTTTGCGTTAAGTTAAAAAACTTTAAGATTTTAATTCCCTGTTGAACCGGAATGTGGTCAATTACCGAGCCGTGCTGAATAGCTTCTACCTGTAACTTTTTCTGCATAAATCACCCCTCTGCCTGATGCTGGAAATGGTTTGTTAACAATAAGGCTAATAATGCCTGACGTGCATAAACGCCATTTTGGGCCTGCTGGAAGTAATAAGCATAAGGTGTTGCATCAACATTCGTATGAATTTCATCCACCCGCGGTAATGGGTGCAGTACTTTTAAATTATCCCGCACGTTCTCCAGCATCTCTGCATTTAATAAAAATGCGGATTTAATATGCTGATATTCCGTTTCTTCAAAGCGTTCTTTTTGCACTCTGGTCATGTATAGCACATCAAGAGAATCGATAACCTCTTCAATACTGTCATGTGTGGAGTAATTGACTCCTCTCTCGCTAAGCTCTTCAAGAATGTAATCAGGCATCGCTAATGCCTCTGGCGCGATAAAATAGAAATTACAGTTAAATAAAGATAAAGCCTGTGCCAGGGAATGCACCGTTCTGCCATATTTCAGATCGCCCACAAATGCAATATTGAGGTTATCAAGCCTGCTTTGGGTTTCATAAATGGTAAACAGATCTAATAATGTCTGCGTAGGGTGCTGATTTGAGCCGTCTCCACCATTGATAACCGGAATATCAGTGAACTCCGATGCTAAACGGGCAGCGCCTTCCTGCGGGTGACGCATAAAAAAGGCGTCAGCATAAGAGGCAATGATCTTAACTGAATCAGCGAGTGTCTCACCTTTTTGTGCCAATGAGGTATTACCACCGCTGTCAAAACCAATCACTGTTCCACCCAGACGCTGTACTGCTGTTTCAAATGAAAGGCGGGTTCGCGTTGACGCTTCAAAGAAACAACTGGCAACTATCTTGTTTTTTAACAGCTCAGGTTGCGGTGTATGTTTTAATGATTGGGCAGTTTGCAGAATTAGTTCCAGATCTACACGGGAAAGGTCGGGAATGGAGATTATGTTTTTTTGGTATAGTGGGTTGTTCATATTTCTGACTCATGGATAACGAGTGACGGTAAAAAAATTATACCATCGCAGTCTTATGAATTCTGCATTTTTTAAAGGCTGTGATCAGAGAAAATCTATTATTTCAGCAATGTAAATTGGGTTTGTGTCTGAACGACGTTATTATGTGACTTGTCTCTAATTTGGAGTTTTTATGTTTAACTATCTGCTGTGTGTTTTTGTGTTTTTCCTGCCGCTTAATTTACTGGCGGATGAATGGTCTGATTCACATACTCTATTACCTAAAGGGACGCAGCTTTCTTATCTGGTGATCGATCCGGTTAATAGTAAGGTGCTTGCCGAGTCGGCAGGGCAAATATTGCGTACCCCGGCAAGCCTGCAGAAGTTATTAACTGCTACCGCGGCAAAATTACATCTGGGAGAAAATTTTAGCTACCGGACAAACATCGAGGGTAAGTTAAGTCGGATTAAAAATAATCATTATCAGGGTGATATCCGCCTGCGTTTTGTTGGCGATCCGACGCTAACACGTGCCAATCTCAAAGAGATGTTAAAATCTTTAAAAGCCTTGGGGGTCGGGAAGATAAATGGAGACTTACTGATCAATGCTGCGCACTTTAACGGTTACCAATGGAGTGATGGTCAGGCCTGGAACGATTTAGGCGTGTGTTATACCGCGCCCTCAAATGCGATAATCATCAATAAAAACTGCGTGTTAGGTAACCTTAGTTTACCAGGCCCCGAAGCTAAAAAAGCAAGGTTATTTGTTCCAGATTATGAGCCTGTTGAGATAAGCAGTGATGTTGATGTTGTCACCCCAGCTCAACGGGATGAGCGGTTTTGTGCGCTGGAAGTGACTCGTTTTAATCACAACCGTTACCATTTATGGGGCTGTATGGTACCGAGGGAACGAGCTTTTCCACTCGCTTTTTCAATCAATGATCCATTTACATATGCTCGCCAACTTATTGAGTCTGAATTAAAAAAAGCCGGTATCAAATTGCATGGCAAGGTGTTGCTCGAAGAGGTTAATCAAGCAGCACAACCCAAGTCGGTATTAGTTAGCCACCAATCACCATTATTGGATGAATTATTACAAGTTATGCTCAAAGACTCCGATAATTTAATTGCGGATAGTTTGTTTAAAACCCTCGGTGCAAGCTATTTTCATCAACAGGGTAATTTTCGCAATGGCGGCAAAGCCGTGAAATTAATTCTACAGGCTCATGGCATTGATTTGGAAAATGCTTATTTGGCTGACGGCTCAGGCTTATCCCGGCATAATTTAATCAGCGCAGAGCTGTTAATGTCTGTACTTAAATATGCTTATCTGAATGATGACAAATTAAAGTTATTCGCCAGTTTTTCGATAGCCGGCATAGATGGTACGCTGCGTTACCATAAAGGTGTTGCCGGGCCTGTGTTGAAAGGTAATATTATTGCCAAAACAGGCTCCATGAAGGGAGTGGCGAACTTATCAGGTATGGTTAAAAGTGCCCGAGGTGATCGTCTTTTTGTTCTGCTGATTAACGCTTATAACCTGGAGGAGGGAAAGGGAACTTCTGCTCCCGGTAAACAAACAAAATCACCCGTGGTTATTTTTGAACAAGCCTTTTTTACAAACATCGTCAATTCAGCAAAGGCTAAATGAGAGTAATCCATATAAATAATGGCTTATCGGAGTTGCTATTTAGGGGGAGATAGCAAAAGGGGGATATGCCCTTTTGCTTTTAGAACGAGGTTAATTACCGAATTGTAATTGGGAACCAGTTAAAAGGGGTACCCTGGCCAAATAAAACCACTCCGGTGGCGTGATCCTGCTGATTGACAGGTTGCAGCTTATTGCTATCACCGGGGTAACTAATGCCATCAAAATCAAGCATTAACCATTGTTTGTTTTTTTCAATCAGTAAACTTTGCCATAAATAATGCTGATTATGAGAAATCACAATGGGTGCCTTAACCTGAGATACTCGGCTCGCGAAACGATAGCCACCATCCTTGCCTTCAAAAATAAGCATTTCACAGCCACTTTTTGAGCACCAGTCCAGAAAAACGATCGCATCTTTAATGCCGTCGCCATTGAGATCATAGTTCACTGAGCTGAATTTGGTATTTTTGGGATCGGTTCGGTGCATCTTAAAGTATTGATTTACCGCTTGTTGTACTGACCTGTCAAGTTGCAAGCCGGGCACAATCTGCTCTGCTGGAAATTCGCGGTCAATCCGGTTGACTGTATTTTTCTCGCTTATTTCCTTGTGGTTCATTTTATTAAATAGGCCTTCCGATTCGGGGATATCAAAGACGATATTGTCTTTATTAAGTGTAGCCGCGTTCAGTGTGAGGCCTGAACGTTCGAAGATAACTTCTTCGCGGATATTTTGCTTGCCTTGTCGCGTTAACATCACCACAACGCGTTCTGGCGAGTTGCTTTTCCAAAATCCTGTTTTGTTAATGACTTCTGTTCCGGTTTTTTCTTTATATACAACGCTGTAATTTTCATTAAGCGTCAAATTGATAGTTTTATCAGGTGTTGTATTTAAATAATAACCGCTAAAATTGAAATCAGTGGCTGGCCATCCCGGCTCTCCGCAGCCGCTGAATTTACCTGATATACTGTCAACCTCGGTGATGTAACCCCAATATTCTTGCATGTTTAAATTATAACAATGGCCGGGGAGAATGATTAGGCTAAGGCGTTCACCTTTTTTATTTGTCGTTTTAATGCGGTTTATTTGCGTTGTTTCGAAATTGGCATTTTGCAGCTCTAAAACGCGGTTGCTGCCTTTAGTTGCAAAAATCAGCTTATTTTCATTGAGAGTTAAGCGCCAATAAGGTTCTTCACCTTTTGCCTTAAATAGAAAGTTGGTGGTGGGTTTCGCACATTGCAGGGATGTTTTGGCCAGCGCCATATGGTGGACTCTGTCGATGCGCATCAGCGCGTCGGATTGGGTATCTTTTATCTTCGGAAATGTAATTTCACCGACAAATTCGACATACATAGGGGTGAATTTTGTTGCACTGATTTGCTCATAAATATTTTTTAACCCGGTGTCCACTTCAACAGGGAGTTCTTTCCCGTCACCACAGGCCTGGAAATAAGCTTTACCGTCACCCAGAGTCAACTGTCCTCGGAAACTAACTTCGAGTATTTTGGAAAAATCCTCCTTGATAACGGGGGGGGACTTTGTTTCTACAGAGGCGGGCGGTGTAGGAGAAACACAAGCCGCATTAAACAAGAGTGTAGAGCTTAATAATAAGAAACTTGATATACGCATAAAAATCCCTAATTCAGCAATCATTGTCCGTAAAGAAAGAATAATATCAATCTAGGTAAATATCTAACCAACTCAGAAGGTTAAATTGAAAAATAATGGTGTTTTTCAATTCCAGTAGCCAACCACTCTATTTGATTGTGCCAAACAGTACGTGGTGTAAAACAAACTGACGTTTTGCTTATTGCTCAATCAACGCCTTATGCTTTTTAATTTTCTCTGCGTAATATTCGATTATCTGCTTATCTAGCTTGGTAAAAATTAACTCAAGTATAACAGTGCTTTGCCTTATTTCACTATCGGTGCATGTAATCTCATTATTATTTCTGATCTGGATCCTATAAATTACTGGTTGTTTGATAATTAACCAGTAAGGGGAGAGAGTTGAACAGTTATCATTGGTCGTTTTGACTTTGCAACATTCAGTTTAGGAATTTGTAACCATGCTTTAGGTTGTTAGGGGCTTATATGGACTCCCGCCGTATGTCAAAAAGAAATTACAAACAAAGTTAGATGCTGGCTTATATACGGGCTCAAGTTGAGGAGCTACCTCTGGCCTCTCATATGTTTTCGCA
>NZ_JBFGZY010000196.1:0-5336 GCF_041586535.1 Psychromonas sp.
CAGCTTTAGCTGGCCACAAAGTGGTGAAGAACAGGACGTTCTGAATCAAATCAATAACAAAGACTAAAACGTAGTTTTATGTCTAGCTAGCATTCATTTTAGCAAGTATAAATGAGTAGATAGTTATCGGATTTGGTATTAGCAGATTGGTTTTTATACAAAATAGGAAAAGCATATAGAGTTTTAAAAAACAGGATAAAGCAGGGAGTTAATAGGGAACGGTGAGTAATTTTGGCGGGAAATGGCAGGGTCTTATATTGTGCCAAAAAGACCCTGTTGACGGTGCTGCTGGAGAATTTGTAAGTTATCTTTTATTCGTAATTACGCGTCATTTTGGTCTTGATTACCGCGATATATGCATGCCAGCTGGCATAACTAAGGACAGGCATAATCACAATAAAACCTAACGCGGAGGTTAAAAAGCCTATAAATACTAGGCAGATAAGAATTGCTCCCCACACTAGCATAACGGGTACATTATTAGCGACAGCTTTAGTTGATGTAAATAGCGCCGTCATAATATCGACTTTTCGTTCCAACAATACCTGCGGAGTAAACGCGGAAAGAACCAGCACTACCACTAACATAACAGCACCCAGTATCGAGCCCAAGCTCAAGAAAGCCAAGAGTTCTTCAAAAGTCGGGTTAATTGAATCAGGGTAGAGCGCATAAACCAATGTTGCAATACGTAACCATGCCGTCATGATAAGCAGCAGCAGTACAGCGAATCCCCACGCGCCCACCGGATTGCGAAGCATTGTTTTTACACTATGAGAAAAAGAAGGTTTATGCCCTTTTTCTAACTCCCAGGAGACGTCATAAAGTGCGGCTGCAAAGATGGGGGCAATTAAGGTGAAAGTAATCGTCATACTGATATTGATCAGATAATTTCCCGTTTCGCTGTAAAAATAAATAATAGCTACCGGAATTAAACTGAACAGCAAACCATAAACAATGCTCATTATCGGTGCGGCGATAAAATCTTTCAGGCCAAGTGATAGCCAGTGGAAAGGGGCAAATAGTTCAACTTTATTACTCTCTATGGTTCGCGCATATTTATGGGTGGGATCTTTTTCGGTTGAACTTGACGGCATATTATTCTCCTTTTGAAGAGGTTACGTTCAATTTTTGCTTGTTTAGCAATATAGTTCATTTTTGACAGATTACTCATTTTCAATTTAAGCAGGCTTAACGCCTGCTGCACTAATCTGTGAGTTCTGCGCGTTAGGCCAGCGCCCTCTATTCTTTTAACCTCTCCCTAATCGTATGCTGTTATAAAAAGAATAGCCCAACATGGTATAAAATATAAGCAAGGTAGCTGCAGGCTTGTTTTTTGGTTGCTCGTTAGCAACGGAGGTAAGGAGTTTTTTTGATGCAACTCCCGGACGAGTCATATGTTAAGCAGCTAATTACATTTTATATCTGCTAAAGGGTATCCCAATGAATATTTACAGAACCGAAAACGACAGTCTGGGCAATATTGAGGTCCCCGACAAAGCTTTGTACGGTGCACAGACACAACGAGCTATCAACAACTTTCCAATCAGTGGGCTGACCATCCCGACAAGCTTTATACAAGCGTTAGCTTTGCTGAAAAAATCGGCTGCTCAGGCTAATTTTGAACTGGGATTACTGGACCAAAAAAGAGCAACTGCGATTATCGAAAGTGCAACTTTGATTACATCAGGTAAACACCTTGATCAGTTTCCCGTAGATGTCTTTCAAACCGGCTCAGGTACCAGTACGAATATGAATATGAACGAGGTTCTTGCCAGACTATCCGGTGACATGCTGGCAATTCCCGTCGATCCTAATGATCATGTGAATATGGGGCAGAGCAGTAATGATGTTATTCCGAGTACGATTCATATCAGCGCCGCTATGACCTTAGATAACCAGTTATTACCTGCATTAGCACACCTGCACAAAAGTATATTAATTAAAGCGGCGGCTGTCGGTGATGTAATTAAAACCGGGCGCACCCACTTAATGGACGCCATGCCCATAAGTCTGAGTCAGGAGTTATCAGGTTGGGCAGCACAAGTAGAGCAGGGCATAGAGGGGCTGGAATCACTTCGTCCCCGTCTTCATCGCCTAGCGCAGGGCGCTACAGCCGTTGGGACTGGAATCAATAGCCACCCTGATTTTGCCAGCTGTTTTTGTGCAGTCTTGAATAAGCATACCGGCCTTAAGTTCAAACCGAGTGATAACTATTTTGCCAGTTTAGCGAGTCAGGATGTTGCTGTTGCTTTGTCGGGGCAATTAAAAGTGGTTGCCGTGAGCTTAATGAAGATAGCAAATGATCTGCGCTGGATGAATTCAGGGCCTCTAGGTGGTTTAGGGGAGATAGAGCTGGAAGCATTACAACCAGGTTCCTCTATTATGCCGGGCAAAGTTAATCCGGTTGTACCTGAAGCGGTGGCGATGGTATCTGCACAGGTGTTTGGTAATGACACAACCATAACGGTTGCGGGTCAATCCGGTAGCTTTGAGCTTAATGTTATGCTCCCGGTTATTGCCTACAATCTGCTGCAAAGCATTGAGATACTTGCTAACGCTTCGAGACTATTGGCGGATAAAGCGATCAGCAGTTTTATTGTAAGAGAAGGTAACCTGCAGCATACCTTGCTGCGTAATCCTATATTGGTGACGGCTCTGAACCCGCTCATTGGTTATGCGAAGGCAGCTGAAATTGCTAAAAAAGCTTATCAAAGTGGACGCAGCATTGTTGATGTAGCTGCAGAAGAAACCAATCTGAATCGTGATGAGTTAATGAGAATACTGGATCCCTCCGCCTTGACAAAAGGAGGCATTCGTACATGAATATTAAATATATATTTTATTGATATGCAGGTCATATATTAACTTTTGGCTATAATTGTAGTGCGATTTAACTTATGAGGATAAGACTATGAAATTTGATAAAACATTAACAATAGCCATGTCATCTGTATTAGCTTTAGCTTTATTAAGCGGATGTGATCAAAAAGGCGATACTGAAAAAGAGATGAGCGGTGATGCTGAAGCTGTTGTTACAGAACAAGCCGAAGCGGGTTCTACGATGATGGAGGATGCAGCGGAAAGCATGGGCTCTATGGCTGAAAGTGCGACGGAAAATATGGAGTCTATGGCTGAAGGCGCAACGGAAAAAATGGACAGCATGGTTGATGGCGCAAAGGGTAATATGGAAGCCATGGCTGAAGGTGCAAAAGAACAAATGGATACTATGGTTGATGGTGCAAAAGAAAAAGTAGATACCATGGTTGATAGCGCCGCTGAAAAAATGGGAATGGCTGAAAGTGAAGCAGAAGATATGATGGACAAAACCGAGGAAATGAGTGAATAATTCACTAATAGTGATTACATTCTCTGCAGTGAACTGAGTCTTCAGTTGCTGCGGAGGTGTGAACAGGAGGGGGTTCATTTACGCTGACACAGAAGTCCACCTTGCCCTGAGCAGTCTTGCTGTAAGTTGCTCAAAGCTAATAACTCAGTGTCTACTTGCGATAACAACTGTAACTGGTTACTTATTTTCTGCTCTACTTTTTTGAGCAGGTATGCCCATTTTACTTTTTTTTCTTTTTCAAAGATTGATTCAAAGTTTTTATTATTCCATTGCACAAAAGTGATCGGGTTTAGCGGTTTGCCTATGAATCTGACTTCATAATGCAGATGTGGTCCCGATGAGATGCCCGTATTGCCTGAAATGGCAACAAGCTGTCCTTTTTCAACAAATTCACCGTTTGCTACTTTAAACGCCTGCAGGTGTGAAAAAGAACTGGAAAAACCGAAAGAATGTTGAATGCGCATAAAATTACCTGATCCTGTTTGACTTTTACGGGTAATTTCAACGACACCATCAGCCGTTGCATAGACAGGTGTACCTGTATTAACGGCAAAGTCCAATCCTCTGTGCATACGCTTTTTGTGGGTTATTGGATGAGTACGATAACCATACCTTGAAGATAGGCGTGCGTTTTTTACCGGTTCACCGTTAGGTATTAAAGTAAAAAGGGCGTTACGGACAGCAGAGCTTATTGTCGCATTATCCAGACGCTGGATTAAATCGTAACCTGTATCTCCAGTTGGCTTGAGCTGCATTTCTGTGTTGCTCTCTGTGACCAAATACTCTTCAAGTTCATCAAGTCGCAGCGAAGCGTTGGAGAGAAGATGCTCCCGCTCAGTAAGATCTTGTTGTAATGCTTTCTTTTCCCGGTTTAAATTTTCAATTGTGGAATTAAGTGAATATGTCTGGTTTATTAACATTTTTTCTTTAACGGCAACACTGTCTATTTTATTGCTGAGGTGAAACAGATTAAACAGTGCACTTAGCAGAGATAGACAAATAAAAAGGAATGTAGCTTTAAGAAAAATGGTTTGCCATCTGGAAAGTTGAAATCTATAACTCCCTTTCACTGTTGATATTGTAATAATAGATTGGTTTTTCATATACCCTGCGTAATTTCTATTCTTTAACCACAACTTGCTGTTGTGCGATTAAAGCGTTTTGTTTATTGGGGCTGTCGATACCCGTGCGCCAAAAAACATGATTCAAATGGATAAATACTAGTGTAAAGAGCTGCAATACACACTTGTTTTTTGCGGAAAATTTTATAAATTAGAGGTATGTCAATTTTTTGTTTTTTGTAACTGAAAATTATGTGTACTACTATTAAATCCAATATCTTAGGATTTGCTGACCTTGCGCGTGCATTTTGCAGTAATTTGTTGCTGCTTTATACAAGGCAGAGCCTGTGTTGTGTAGTTGCTCCACAAAAGCTGGCGATAACGCAAAAATGCTGCCTTACGGGGTTATCTAAAAGCATGCTGCGCAGCGTCGCCCATCGCTTACATAGAGTAACTATACTTCGCGTTTTGCTCAGAATACTTTTAATACTGTACATACTTTGTACTCAAAAGAACAACAGGCCCTTATCTAAGCGAATATTTTTTTATCTAAAGCTGCATGCCGATAGCCTGACTCTTATACCCATGTTACTCCAAAATGCTTTGTCAGGCACGAGCTCGGAGACCAGAATAAGGCGCAACATGAGGTAATGGTCATTCTCTTTTCGAGTGTTGCAACGCAGCGCTGGTTTTCGAGCCCGCGCCCCGTAGGGCAAGGCAACTTGAAGTATCATGGGTATATACACAAGTCTGTAGCCATTGGTGGTGTTCTTTATTCTTTTCGGGGCGCAGGATTTATCCTGCAAATAAAGGTAAAATTTAATAAATTTGCTATTCCGCTCTTGACGGCGTGTAGACTATGAGAAACCGAAACGCAGTTTCGCAGTTCGAAAAGTCATGCTCTTTGCACTGCCAAAGAAAACAGGGCA
>NZ_JBFGZY010000197.1:0-5245 GCF_041586535.1 Psychromonas sp.
ATGATCTATTTAGGCGTAGAAAAAATGGATGAAAGCAAGGCATTGATTGCAGTAACTAGTTGTTCTAATTACAAAATCAATAACACAGCTAGCATTCATTTTAGCAAGTATAAATGAGTAGATAGTTATCGGATTTGGTATTACGACTCCATTATCCAGAACTGAGGTTAATTGGCTTTTTTCTTACGAATACTTAATCCCAATTCACGTCCCCGGTATTTTGCAAAATAGATGTCGCCAATCAAGAAAAATGATGCGCACAATAACTCAATACTTGCCAATAACCATTCACTCGGTTCGCTACTTAATATAACAATGGCGTGCATCAAATAGAATAATGCAAGAAAGCCTGACCATGCGTAGGTGTAAGGATTTTTTTGTAAAATTCCCTTTAATGGAAATAATAATGGAATAAACCAGATGCTTGTCACCAGCCAGGGGTTTATATCCAGCAAAGGGGGCGATAACCACAAATGCCAGACAGGGATAAGAATTAATAATCCAAAATAGCCTGTTTTGGCCAGTAATTGATAGTGCCGGGTGCGCATAAAATTCAACTTATAAAAGGAACTGTGTAAAATCTGCAATGCATATATTAACTTAATGATGGCGATTAATCAGAAGCCAAGCACAGCACAACGACTCTTTTAATACTGTGCTTAAATGGCGCATATTTTTCACTTATTAAATGATCTGCAACACTGATTCAGGCGGACGGCCGATAGCCGCTTTTCCGTTTGCTAATACAATCGGGCGCTCAATTAATTTTGGATTGTCAACCATTGCCTGTAATAGCAGCGCTTCGTTGTTTTGTTCTTTAAGTTTTAAGGTCTTGTAGAGATCTTCTTTGGTCCGCATTAATTGGCGGGCTGAATCAAAGCCTAATAATTTAATGATACTTTGCAGTTGCTCTGCAGTTGGCGGGGTTTCCAGGTACCTCACTACCTGTAAATCGATGTTTTGTGCTTCAAGTAGGGCTAAGGTTTCGCGGCTTTTAGAGCAGCGCGGGTTGTGATAAATAATAATATTGGTCATTTTTTTTCCTTTTGGGTGTGTGCTCTTCGGGATTATTATTCAGCAGGCCAAATAGCAATATAATCTTCCAAATTGTCGGGATCAATGCTGTTTTCTGAAATTATTTTTCCACGCACTGAAAAACCACCTTTATGCATTGCGGACTGGCTGCCGGTAATTAACGGGTGCCATTCCGGTAAAGGTTTCCCTTCCGCTAATCGCCGATATGCGCAGCTTGCGGGTAACCAATGAAACTGCTCAATATCATCCAGAGAGACTTTTACACAATCTTTAACAAGTTTAAAACGCTTGTCGTATTTTCGGCATTGGCATGATTTTGTATGTAACAGGTGGCAAGCGACGTTTGTGAAATGTAACTCTTCCGTGTCATCATCTATTATTTTGTTTAAGCAGCACTTGCCGCAACCATCACACAGAGATTCCCATTCTTTGCCTGACATTTTTGACAGGGTTTTATGTTCCCAGAATTTATTCATATTCTTCTTACTTTATTATATTGGAGTGATGCTCGGTTTTTATCACGTTTCTATTATTTATCTCATCAAAACAGACTATTTTTCAGTGATAACAATACGTGGCTCATTAATACGCTCAGATAAATAACTCACCGCCGTTGCAAAATAATATGAACGGTTCCAGTGCATCAATACCCGGTAGTTATTATAGGCAAGGTAGATGCGCCCGTTTTTATCATCAGGAATAACCAGTGAAGCATTGAGATCAACATTGGGCAAAGCACTGCCATCATAACGACGGACACCTAATCTCTGCCATTCCTGCAGTGATTTCTGCTTTTTAATATCTGCCAATCCGGTATCGAAATTATCCGGTAATTTGACCTGGCGTCCCCAGGTCTGATCTGCATTCCAACCTTCTGTTTTCAGGTAATTTGCCGCCGAGGCAAAGATATCGGCATGGGTATGCCAAATATCTTTTTTACCATCACCGTCATAATCAACAGCATAATTAAGATAAGAGGTTGGCATAAATTGTACCTGCCCCATCGCGCCGGCCCAGGACCCAATAAAGTCTTCAGGTGCAACATGTCCCTGCTGTAAAATTAATAATGCGGCGAATAACTGTTTTTTAAATAATGCTTCACGGCGGCCCTCATAGGCCATCGTTGTTAAAGAGGAAATAATATTATGATTACCGGTAAAATGCCCAAAATTTGTTTCAACACCCCACAAGGCAACAATAAATCGGGGTTGAACACCATAGACTTTACCTATCTCCTCAAGCAACTGGTAATGTTCTTTATAAGCTTCTCTGGCTTGTTTGACTTTCCAGTCGGGAACGGCTCTTGGGATATAAGTATCGAGGGTTAACTTAAATTCAGGCTGCTCTTTATCCGCTTTAATACTGCGTTGTAAAAATTCAACATTAGCAAAGGCCTTTTCGATAACATCGGTATCAATGCCGTTTTCTTTGGCTTCTGCCTTAATGTTTTCTACATATTCAGCAAAGGGGATTTTTCCTCCGGTATTGTCTGTACCAGCTGTTTCTGCACAGACGCTCTGGCTGAATAATACCGTAATCATAGACAAAAAAAGCGTTTTTATCGGTGACGCTAAACACCGTGCTTTATTCAATTTCATGGTTATTGCCTTGTTGTGTTGCATTCCAGTTTTTGTGCTCCTGCAGATAATTAATCGGAGGAGGAGGAAGCTGTAAATAATAACCGTTATTTGTTATCGCAGTAATGACTTTTGCCGCATCTGCGAGGGCAAATTTGGTTTGCAGGTTAATATTTAATACTGAGACCAATTGCGGCGGGCCGAATTGAGCCAATAGCCCATCAGGTACAAGCGAAAAATCATCACGTTTTGGTATAAACAGATAAGTTTGTGATTTCCTAATACTTTTATATACAGCACATAACATAATACTAATGCAGCCCTTTACTTGCCTATTTTGATAGCAAACTATAACATGCATTGAGGGTTTTTTTTTCAGAAAAACACTGAATTTTTAATCAAATAATTACGATTTTTATAGATGGGATGGCTATGACCTTAAAATCATCAAATTTTACGCTGCTTGTAGTGAATCTTGAAAGTGAAAGCCTGACAGCTTTAGCTGAAGAGTTGCATAACAAACGCATTATGGCACCGGATTTCTTTAAAAATGCCCCTATTGTGGTCAATATAGAGGGCGCAGCACTTAAAATAGATTTTGCTCAAATGAAACAGATAATAAACGAGCAGAACTTTATTTTAGTCGGTATTTCAGGTGATTTATCAAGCGAGCAAAAAGAGTTGATAAGTGCGCAAAATATAGCCATATTAAGACGTTCGATTCGTCAGTCACATGAACCGGAAAGTGAAACCTCTGAACAAATCAAAGCGGTTGAAATACCGGCGGTTTCTGATCCACACACTGATGTTAAGACAAAAATCCATACTGGCCGGGTGCGTTCCGGACAACAGATTTATGCTAAAGAGACAGATCTCGTTATACATGGTGATGTTGGTGCCGGTGCTGAAGTTATTGCCGATGGTAATATTCATATCTACGGTACTTTGAACGGCAAAGCATTAGCCGGGGCAATGGGTGATAAAAGTGCTTGTATCTTTTGTCAAAATTTGAAACCGGAATTGCTGTCGATCGCCGGCGTGTATAAATTAAGCGATGATTTATCTGGTGATTATGTCGCCAAGAGTTGCATCGTATCATTACAAAATGAACAAATTGTATTGGGCAAATTGAGTCAGGTTTAACTGATAAGGAATAAGAATAATGGCCAAAGTTATTGTCGTGACATCTGGTAAAGGTGGTGTTGGTAAAACTACAAGTAGTGCTGCAATTGGTAGCGGTCTTGCTATGACCGGTGCAAAAACCGTCATTATCGATTTTGATATTGGCTTACGTAATCTTGATTTGATTATGGGCTGCGAGCGCCGGGTTGTTTACGATTTAATTAATGTAATAAATGGCGAAGCTAACCTGCAGCAGGCATTAGTTAAAGATAAACGTATTAATGAGCTGTTTATCTTACCCGCTTCGCAGACGCGCAATAAAGATGCGTTAACCAAAGAAGGTGTGGAAAAGGTTATTCATACGCTGAAGGAAGATGGTTTTGAATATATCATTTGTGATTCTCCTGCGGGGATTGAGCAGGGCGCGATGATGGCACTGTATTTTGCCGATGAAGCGATTGTGACAACCAATCCTGAAGTTTCATCTGTACGCGATTCAGACCGTATTACAGGGATGTTATCCAGTAAATCTTATCGTTCAGAGCAGCAACTTACCCCCGTAAAAGTACATCTTTTAATTACCCGTTACAGCCCGGAGCGCGTTCAGCGTGAAGAGATGCTAAGCATCGAAGATATCAATGATTTATTAGGCATTGATTTATTGGGTGTGATACCGGAATCTAAAGATGTATTAAGTGCTTCAAACTTAGGCGAGCCTATTATTCTCAATCAAGACAGTGATGCAGGTAAAGCTTATCAGGATGCAGTGGATCGTTTACAAGGTATTGAACGTGATCTGCGTTTTGTTACTTGTGAGAAAAAAGGCTTTTTAAGCCGAATATTTGGAGGTTAAAATGGGAGTCTTAGAATATTTCAGAAGGGACAAGCCAAAAAAAGGCAGTGCAAAATTAGCCAAAGACCGTTTGCAGATTATTGTTGCTCATGAGCACTCAAGCGCTGTCAGTCCGTCATATTTACCTGAAATGCAGAAAGAAATTGTTGCGGTCATCCGCAAATTTATGGACATATCAAATAATGATGTGACCTGCGAATTTTCAGATAAAGCAGATGATGATATGTCGGTATTGGAAGTAAATATCACATTACCTAAAAACAAATAAAATTAGCTGCTTAATATACCTGGAACAGTTGGAAATGATGAATAGATAGAGCTCGTGAAACGGACTGGTGGCATGGCTCTGCTTGCTGTCCGGGTAGCGATTTTTGTTATGCCGGATTAATTTATCCATTTAGATGAAAAACACCGTCATTCATGGCGGTGATGAAAATCATTGATGCGAAGCATTAACGTTACTTAGGTCTATTTTGCTGCTCGATATAAGTCGTCAGGGCATCTAGCGCAGCACCGTCACATGATCCGGCAAAGTAACTGGGAGACCATAACGCACCATTCCATAGATAACGATGTATATCGAGGAACTCTTTTCGCATCAATCGAGAGCTAACACCCTTGAGTGAGTTGATCAATTTACTTAACTGGACTTTCGGAG
>NZ_JBFGZY010000198.1:0-5226 GCF_041586535.1 Psychromonas sp.
ATTAAAACGCTTTTATCTCGAACAAAAATTAACCGCGAAAGATCAACAGACCCTAAGGATAGCGATAAAAACGAAAACACCTAGAGCACCATATAGTTTAAAAAACGAACACCAGAGCGGACTAAAAATAGCCCATGGGAGGCGCGTTCGCGAAGGAATAGTGACCTATTTCAAGCTGACACAACGTAGTATGGGCTATTTTCAGTCGATCCCGAAGGGCGAGGCACAAATGACCGCATGCTGCGTTAAATTTCTTCGATTTAGCGCACTAAATCTTCAAAAATTTGCCTTGCCTGAGGCCATTTGAGCTCTCACTGGTGCCGTTTTTTTTTAATATATGGTGCTCTAGTTATTGTACTCTTCTATTGGAGATCTGCCTGCAATAGAGTTTTGCTCAAAAACTAACAATGCGCAGGCATGTTTGCAGAGGCAGAACCATCAGGGTCAGCAACACCATAACTCAATGAGATCCCCAATAAAACACTGTGAGGATGACGATTGTGAGAAACTTTGAGGGTACCGGAAAATACCCCTCCAGTCATTCCCGAGATGATTTAATCGGGAATCTCAAAGCCTCCAGCACATAAGAGTAATGCTTTACTATATCTGGACTCCCGCATCCAGGCAGGCTTGCATAATCCGCATATGAGACCTCCGATTAAATCATCTCGGAGGTGACGGATAATACATTGCCGCCCTTCCCGAATACCCCCCCCCGTCATTCCCGAGTTGAGGTTAGTTATTCTAAATCAAAGCCTTCTAACAACGAAGAACATAGTTTACCACCTTGCCCTTCTTCTTTATCCGTTTAATCTAACCTACAGCTACCAGCTGCTCATGTAACTTGGCAACCTCATCCCTTAATAAAGCCGCTTTTTCAAACTCCAGATCCTTGGCAAAGGCGAACATCTGTTTTTCCAATATGGCAATCTGCTTAAGGATATCCTGTTCACTGTGAATCTCATATTTGGCTTTATATTCAGCCACGCCGGCTTGTTTTAAGTTTGCTTTTTTAAGGTTGCGCTGCCCTAACTGCATCACATCATTGACCTGCTTGGATAATCCCTGCGGGACAATGCCATTATCTATATTAAATTGATGTTGCAGTTGACGGCGATCTTCGGTCACTTTAATCGCTTTTTGCATTGAACCGGTAATATTATCAGCATATAAAATAGCCTTGCCGTTTAAATTTCGCGCAGCACGTCCCATGGTTTGTATCAGTGAACGCTCGGATCTTAAAAAGCCTTCTTTATCCGCATCCAGAATAGCCACCAGAGATACTTCGGGAATATCTAAACCTTCACGCAATAGGTTAATACCCACTAACACGTCAAAAACCCCCAGGCGCAAATCTCTGATTATCTCCACACGTTCAACGGTATCAACATCAGAATGCAGATAACGTACTTTAATCCCGTGCTCATGCAGATAATCAGTAAGATCCTCTGCCATACGCTTGGTTAAGGTCGTCACTAACACCCGTTCTTTCAAAGGGAGTCTTATGTTTACTTCCGACAACAGATCATCCACCTGAGTGTTTACCGGACGCACCTCTATCAGCGGGTCAAGTAAACCTGTCGGGCGTATCACCTGACGTATAACATCGCCCTGAGATTTTTCAATTTCATAATCACTCGGGGTGGCTGAAACATAAATAGTTTGCGGCGCTATTTTTTCAAACTCTTCAAATTTCAAGGGGCGGTTATCCAGCGCGGAGGGCAGCCGGAAACCATAATTAACCAGGTTTTCTTTACGCGAACGGTCTCCCTTGTACATAGCACCAATTTGCGGAACAGTGACGTGGCTTTCATCGATAATCAATAAACCGTCTTTGGGAAGATAATCAAACAAAGTCGGAGGTGCTTCACCAATGCCCCGCCCGGAAAGGTAACGGGAGTAGTTTTCTATACCTGAGCAGTAGCCAAGCTCATTCATCATCTCGATATCATATAAGGTACGCTGAGAAATACGCTGTTCCTCAATCAGCTTATTCTGCTCAAGGAACTCTTTTTTGCGCTGATTAAGCTCTTCTTTGATACCCTCAATCGCTTTTAAAATCTGCTCTCTGGGTGTGACGTAATGAGTTTTAGGATAAACAGTGACACGCGCCAACTTATCAAGCACTTGTCCGGTGAGCGGGTCAAATATTGAAATTTGCTCGACCTCGTCATCAAATAATTCAATTCTTAAAGCTTCTTTTTCAGCATCCGCGGGAAAAATATCAATCACTTCGCCACGTACACGAAAGGTGCCCCTGCTGAGTTCGGTTTCGTTCCTGTTATACTGCAGATCCACCAGACGCTGCAGTATTTCCCGACTTGAGATAATCTCTCCCACCGACAGATGCAGCATCATCTGCAGATAGGCAGTCGGATCGCCCAAACCGTATATGGCAGAAACAGAAGCAACTAGTACAACATCTTTACGCTCCAACAATGCTTTCGTTGCAGAAAGTCGCATCTGCTCAATATGAGCATTAACCGCCGCATCTTTTTCAATAAAAGAATCTGAGCTCGGTACATAAGCTTCCGGCTGGTAATAATCGTAGTAGGAAACAAAATATTCGACTGCATTATTTGGAAAAAACTCTTTCATCTCACCGTATAACTGTGCCGCGAGTGTTTTATTAGGCGCAAGAATTAATGCCGGACGATTAAGTTTTGCGATGGCATTCGCTAAGGTAAAAGTTTTCCCCGATCCAGTCACCCCCAGCAGCGTCTGGAAAGCAAGACCGGATTCAATACCGTCAACTAATTTATCAATTGCCTGGGGTTGATCACCAGCAGGTGAAAATTTGGAAGAAAGTTGAAATGGTTTATGCATGCATCACCTCTGCGCTCTGGAGCCTGTTTGGATATTCAGCCATAATACGCCACAGAAACTCTGCAGAATACCATTTTCAGAAAGTTCTTTGCGTTCAAAATCTCTCCAAGCCGGTGCTTTGTGACAGTCTAAAGATCTTTATTAATACAAACTGCACACATCATGGTCTATTCAAAATAAATTAAAATACTCAAAACTACCTGTTAGCAATAAAAATATCTCCAACTACTCTTTTAAGCACGTTGTTTTGATGCTACGCAGCCTCTTCAGGCTATTTTTGATTGTTAACAAAATAATTACAGCAAGGATGAAATTAACTTGACGGGATCTTTTGCTAATAACATTAGTGCAGTCGCGCTTAAATAAACAACAATAAAAATCAGAGATTTTCTAAGTATGTCAATCATTTTTTACTTGATTGAATGAAAATAATTCACATTTAAATATTGACTTTAGAGTAATTAAATTTTTTTTAAATATCTGCAAAACAACTCAGAAGAAAGACGTTTGACATTTTTAACACATTGTTTTTATTGATAAAATTATTTTGCTCGTTTTTGCTGCAATGCTCTTCGAAGTAAGTAGTGATAAGGGCTGGAGAGGGTTTTAACAAATCTTCCCACAGAGTTATCCACAGGAAAAGTGGATAACCGCCGCAAAGCCAGAAACCACAGGGCTTGCAGTCGCAAATGAAAAGACGAAAAAAGATCTTGAGTGGATGATCTGCGAAGATATTGAAAATTTTTTTTAAAAAAAAGATAAAACATTCCAAAAATATAATTAGTCCTGATGAATGTCATCTAATAACAGCAAAAACAATCTTAATTAACATTTAAAGGGCTTTATTTAACAAAAAAAGAAACGGGTTGGGTAAAAAAAAGGCACTTTTTTATTTAAAAGCATCACAAATCAAGTTGATTTGCTATCATCCTGATTTATCTCTACCCTACTATAGGAATAACATATTGTGATCCATGTGTCGCTTAAATCAATCCCTGTTTTTACATCAATATTTGTTGCCTTTTTTTTATTTTCCTGCAGCAGCGTACCAAGCACTATGCAGGTAACACCTGAAATTTCAACAGGAAAAAATCCACCGGTTATTGATAGCAATAATATCTGGTCACTGAGCAGTCAGGATCGACGTATTGCCCGCTATTTAATTGAAATAAGTGCAGGCGATGGCCCGGCAACACTGATTAATGAAGCAGACAGCAGTCATCGCATTATTATGCAGACGTTAAATAAAGAGTGGCAGGCGCAAGGGTTAATTATTTCCCCTGGAAGTGAGTACAAAATAGATCTGCAGCTGATTAAAATACTGGCCAAGGTCAAACAGTCTACTTATAAACATGAAATAAATTCCGAGGTGGTTATCAAAATACAACTTAACGCCAATAATAAGGTATACAACAAAACCTTTAACTCCAACGCTATTTCAGAAGCCCCCTTGAATGCCAACAGCAAAAAAATCAGTAAACAGCTGAATACACAATTATCACAACTGTTAACTGAAATTGCGCTCGATCCGGAAATTAAGGCTAAACTGGAAAACTTCTGATTCACTTATACCCAGACTACCTTAAGATGCAAATTCAGTAGCTTGGGTATATTCATAAAAGGAACCTTCATGAAACACCTGTTATCTTTTTTTCTGCTGTTTATCAGCACCACGGTATTATCTAATGAAAATCCGACGATCTTAATCGAGACATCGGAAGGGCAAATCGTTGTAGAGTTAAATCCGCAGCAGGCGCCAAAAACTGTTGCTAACTTTTTAGAATATGTGCAAAAAGATGGTTTTAAACAAACCACCTTTCATCGGGTCATTAATAACTTTATGATCCAGGGAGGAGGCTTTACAGTATCAGGAAAACCGGCAACCACTCTGGCAGCAATAGAGAATGAATCCCGGAATGGTTTAAGTAACAAACGAGGCACCATTGCCATGGCAAGAACCGGTTACCCGCATTCAGCAACCCGGCAGTTTTTTATTAATCATAAAGATAATGATTTTTTAGATGCACAAGGTCAGAACTGGGGTTACAGTGTATTTGGCAAGGTGACAGACGGCATCGACGTGGTTGATAAAATAGCCGTCGTGAAAACTGCTGCAGGTGATAAACCCCTACAGGCTGTTATTATCAGCAGCATCTCGCTGATCAACTCTGCAAAATAAGATCAAAACCTCTGCACTAACTGCTTGTGCAGAGGTTTTAATACAATCAATCTAACTGCAGATAGCTATCGCATTAACACGCTTGAAGCTCACCCAGCTAAAGCAAGGTGATTCTTGTCGTCAACGGTTTAGGCATTGCAACATTAAGTTGCGTTAGTCTTCTAAAACCTCTTACAAGCGTTTAACGTGTCGGCACTACCTGCCGCCACGAATTTTTAAGC
>NZ_JBFGZY010000199.1:0-4870 GCF_041586535.1 Psychromonas sp.
ACTTTGTGGCCAGCTAAAGCTGTTCAAAATCGTTCCATACGATTTTGTGTAATTAGAACAACTAGTTACTGCAATCAATGCCTTGCTTTCATCCATTTTTTCTACGCCTAAATAGATCATCTAATTATCGGAATTGGTATAATCCTATAATTATGCGAGAAAAACATGAAACTATTAAATAGATCCTCCCTGATCGCACTTGTTGCAGCTTGTTTGTTAATGGCATGCACTGACAATAGTATTCCTCAGGAAGGTAAACAATACGTTCTTTTGCCGACATTACTTGAAGATGAAACACTATTGCCGGTTACCGAAGTGTTCTCTTTAACCTGCAGCCATTGCCGTAAGATGGAAGCCGTTCTGCCGCAGATCAGCTCAGAAGCAGGTGCAGATATAGGCAAATTGCATATCACATTTAACCGGTCTGCACAGGTTGCTGCGATGTTTTATTATGCGGCTGAGATGCAGTTGGGCAAAGACCCGGATCATACTTTTATGGATCAGCTCTTTGCAGCAATACAGATGGGCGGTGACACGACGCAGGCAGATAAACAAGCAGCGATTGAAAAGGTATTCGCCTCTTCTAACCTGATCAGTCCTTATCAATTTAACCAGCAGCAGAACGAGATGATGCTGGCTAAAGTAAAAATAGCAGAGCGCTTATCAACACAATCTGCTATTAATTCAGTCCCGAGTTTTATTGTTAACGGCCGTTACCAGGTGATCGTTTCAGAGCATAAAGATCAGAGCCAAATAGCCAACACTATCCGCTATCTGCTGAATAAATAATGGCCTAATGGCTGTCAACCGAGGACTGACGCCTTATTTACTCTTCTCGTAGGTGCCGATCAATTCGGTCTGCGCAATGACATGCCCCTTAAACGCTTTTTCAAGCTCGCTCTTAGTTGGATTATTGCTTAACATCAGTACCGTATCCAGGGCATAGAGCTTGTGGAAATAACGATGCCGCCCGATTGGCGGACAGGGTCCGCCATAAGCGGCCTTCTTCCAGTCATTTACTCCCTGCAACGCGCCGACAGGCAATGAGTCTGCACCGGCCCCTTCAATCAGCGCGGTTGTTTCCGGCGGGATATTATAAACAAGCCAATGTACCCAGGTCATTTTGGGTGCATTGGGATCCGGCGCGTCGGGATCATCAACAATTAGAACAAGACTGCGTGTCCCCTCGGGGGCCCCCTGCCAGCTTAGCGGAGGAGAGATATTCTGCGCCTCACAGGTATATTTGCGGGGAATTTCACCGCCGCCGGTAAACGCCGAAGATTGTAGTGTCAGTGTCATATGTTGCTCCCAATTAACAGCCATAAATGGACAACCTAGCGCCCGAAGGAAAAAGCTAAACCTCAGATCACAAAAAAAGGGGTAGGCATCTGATTTTGTATTATAGTTGATTTGGCAAAAATCGATAAATCCTTCAGCACATCTTTTAACCCCCCGGACACACCAGTTGCTGTCATTATGACAAGGCAATGTCATAATGACAGCAAATAACATTGTCACTATGACTATCATGTGTTTAAATAACCTTATAAACCCTTATTAAACAATATGTTGAAAAGTTGGCTTGAATTTTGCTTGGTGACTTACACCTATATAAAAACCCCCATGGAAAGAGGATTTATGAACAAAAACAAACTCACCGTAATAGCACTGCTTGCCGTGCTTATTGCTTCATTCACTGTACTGCTCAGTATAGGCAGTGATATCTACCGGGAAAAACCTCCGATTCCAACAGCCTACGTGTCAGGCAGCGGCGAGATTATTTTCAGCGAAAACGATATCGAACAAGGTCAATTAGTTTGGCGTTCAATGGGTGGTCAGCAGCTTGGCTCGGTTTGGGGACACGGCTCTTACGTTGCTCCGGACTGGACTGCTGACTGGCTTCATCGTGAAGCGCTGGCGTGGCTGGAGATAACTGCACAGCAGCGCTATCAGCAGCCTTTTACTGCACTTAATGACGAACTGCAGGCGGGTTTAGAGTTAGCTTTGCGTAATGATATTCGCCATAACAGCGTGGTAACACGTGCTAATGGTATTACTGAGGTAAGCTTGTCTGATACGCGTATCAAAGCGATTAATCAAGTGGCAGATCATTACTTATCATTATTTGGCAGCGATCCGGCGCTTGCACACCTTAGAGAGCAGTACGCGATGAAAGAAGGCACTATCCCTTCCCTTGATCATCGTGAAAAACTTAACGCTTTCCTATTCTGGGGTGCCTGGGCTGCCATTACCGAACGCCCGAACGAAAATTATACTTACACCAATAACTGGCCATTTGACCCTCAGCTGGGTAATACACCAACATCAAGTAACGTAGTTTGGTCAATCCTCAGTATTGTGACGCTGATTGCCGGTATCGGCGGACTTGTCTGGCATCATGCAGCCGGTAAACATGAAGCGCTTCCCGAGCCAGCAGAGCAAGATCCGCTGTTTTTCACTAAAGCGACAAAATCCCAAAAAGCCGTGGGGAAATATTTTGTTACTGCAATTGCTCTGTTTTTACTGCAGATCCTGCTCGGCGGCATCACCGCCCACTATGCTGTTGAGGGACAGAACTTCTACGGCATCCCGCTTTCTGAAATTCTACCTTACTCGGTAACGCGTACCTGGCACACGCAACTCGCGGTGTTTTGGATTGCAACTGCCTGGTTAGGGACCGGACTTTATATCGCCCCGGCGCTATCAGGGCATGAGCCGAAATTTCAGCGTATTGGTGTTAACATCCTCTGGGTAGCATTATTGATTGTTGTGCTCGGCTCTATGACCGGAGAGTGGCTTGGCGTACAGCAGTACTTTGATCTGGACATGAACTTCCTGTTTGGTCATCAGGGCTATGAATACATCGACCTTGGCCGCGTATGGCAAATACTGCTGTTAGTTGGTCTGCTTATCTGGCTGGTTTTGGTGACTGCTGCTATCCGCCCGGCTCTGAACAAACAAGGCGAAATGACCCCGGTTATCTGGGTATTATACGCTTCCTGTATCGCGATCGGTTTATTCTATGGCGCGGGTCTGTTTATGGGTAAACATACTAACTTAGCTATCGCTGAATACTGGCGCTGGTGGGTTGTTCACCTCTGGGTGGAAGGTTTCTTCGAAACATTTGCAACAGCGGTTATCGCCCTGATGTTAGTACGCTTAGGTCTGATTCGGGCGCGTAATGCCAATGCTGCTGTGTTGTTCACAACCGTCGTCTTTTTAACCGGTGGTTTAATCGGTACGCTGCACCATTTATACTTCACCGGAGCACCAACATCCGTTATCGCCTGGGGTGCCATCTTCTCAGCCCTTGAAGTCGTGCCGTTAGCCCTGATTGGTTTTGAAGCCATCGAAAGCTACCGCATGCGCGGTGCAGCTCCCTGGATGATTCGTTACAAATGGGCAATTATGTTTTTTGTCGCCACCGCGTTCTGGAATTTAGTGGGTGCGGGCGTACTTGGTTTCCTTATCAATCCGCCTATTTCTCTGTACTTTATTCAGGGGTTAAATACCACTGCAACCCATGCCCACGCAGCCTTTATGGGCGTATATGGCATGTTGGGAATAGGCTTGATGTTATTCTGTCTGCGTGGTTTAACCGGCAATTTAGAATGGAATAACCAATACCTTAAAGGTGCATTCTGGACATTAAACATTGGCCTTGCAGGTATGGTATTTATGTCTCTGTTACCGGTTGGTTTGACCCAATTCTTCGCGGTATTAGAAAATGGCTACTGGTATGGCCGTTCACCGGAAGTTATCCATAGCCCGCTGGTTGAGACTCTGGTCTGGATGCGTGTTCCCGGTGATATCGTGTTTGCTTTGGGTGGTATGCTGCTAGGTCTGTTCCTGTTTGATTTATTGAAAAAGAGCCTTTCCAGCAAGCCGGTTACAACTGCTGCAGGTGAGTTAGGCGCTAAGGTTTAATCGCTTAGCGGTGCTATCTTGATTTATTAACTGGAGCCGCTCGCGGCTCCTTTTTTATTTTGGGAGGGTTATACCAAATCCGACAATTATCTATCCGCAGGTTTTGTATTTTTATGGCCTCTGCAAAGAAATGTTGCTCGCACCGCTCTGTACAACAGTGCGATCCATGAAACAATTAACAGTTAAAATTTCATTAACTTATTTTTAAATATTTATCGGAGCACCTTAAATGGATTATTTATTAATTAAACATCTGCATATGGGCATGGCCTACCTCAGTATCAGCTTATTTGTGTTTCGTTCAATTCTGTCGGTCATCGAATCGAGGTTATTACACAATAAACTGCTCAGAACATTACCCCATATTATTGATACCCTGCTGCTGATCTTCGCTGTCTGGTTAATGAGCATCATCAAACAGTACCCTTTTGCTGATGCCTGGTTAACCGCTAAGCTGCTCGCCCTGCTTGTCTACATCGGCGTCGGCAGCATCGCGATTAAACGCGGTAAAAGCGCAGTGGTGCGATTATGGGCGGGTATTTTTGCTGTACTGATATTTGCCTATATTATTGGTGTGGCGAAAACCCACAATGTGCTATCATGGCTGGCAATGGCGGCTGCCTAAAGGAAACACCTTTAGTGAAAAAGGATAGATTATGAAAGCACGGCTTTCATAATCTATTGAAGATTGAGGATAATACTATAACCAGTAGGTAGGATAATGGCGTTTCCGGTTAGCCGACAAATTATTATTGAAGCTCACCCAGCTAAAGCAAGGTGATTCTTGTCGTCAACGGTTTATGCATTGCAACATTAAGTTGCGTTAGTCTTCTAAAACCTCTTACAAGCGTTTAACGTGTCGGCACTACCTGCCGCCACGAATTTTTAAGCGAGTAGTCTTAGCCCTTCATTGTGAATATTAATAGCCGCATTATGATCGCGA
>NZ_JBFGZY010000200.1:0-4798 GCF_041586535.1 Psychromonas sp.
AGTAGAAAGAGCCAACAAACGCTGCCCGAAGGGTTCGGCTAAAAGCGTTTTACTCTTTGTTGCGAGGTATTTACTTAGAATGACTAAGCTACACACCTCGCGTCGCGATTAAAACGCTTTTATCTCGAACAAAAATTAACCAGGAAAGATCAACTGGCCGTAAAAACCTTTATTTTTTATACGGTTTTGACAGATAGAAGGAAATCAAAATGCGCCAAGATAAGAAAGCACCGGAAGAAGAATCCCTTATCGATACGTCTAAAATGAATGCAGGCAAAGCCTCTGCCATTCAAGCAGCTGAAGCTGCCCGGGAAGAGCAGGGGGATACGCAGGGGTTCGCCGGACAGCTTTTTATGGGCCGCTTTCAACCTTATCTGTTATTTCCTTTTCCGCAACAAAGTACTGAAGAAAAGAAGATAGGTGATGATCTAGTTAAGAAAGTTAGTCATTTTCTTAAACAAAATTTAGATCCTGAAATGGTTGATGCGACTCGGACTATCCCCGAAGAGGCGATTAAAGGCATGGTCGAGATGGGCCTTTTTGCCATGAAAGTACCGAAAGAATATAATGGCTTGGGGCTCTCACAAGTTAATTACAACCGGGTAATGGTAGCCATTTCATCCTATTGTGGCAGCACAGCGGTTTTGCTGAGTGCCCATCAATCTATCGGGGTGCCGCAACCGCTGAAAATGTTTGGTACTAAAGAGCAGAAAGAGAAATACCTGCCGTTATTCAGGCAGGGAAAAATATCGGCTTTCGCTCTTACCGAACCCGAAGTAGGTTCAGATCCTGCCAAAATGGAAACCACCGCAACCTTAACGCCGGATGGTAAACATTATCTTTTAAATGGTCTAAAACTCTGGTGTACCAATGGTTTGATTGCAGATGTTCTGGTTGTAATGGCGCAGACTGAAGCTAAAACGCTCTCCAATGGCCGCCAGGTAAAACAGATAACCGCTTTTATTGTTGAAAAAGAGATGCCCGGTATGGAAATAAAACACCGCTGCGATTTTATGGGCATCAGAGGCATTCAAAACGGTTTGATACAGTTTACTGATGTCAAAGTGCCGGTTGAAAATATTATTTTAGGTAAAGGACAAGGGCTAAAACTTGCTTTGGCGACACTGAATACCGGACGGTTAACCCTGCCGGCGGCGGCTACCGGGATGTCTAAATATTGCCTCGCTATCGTCAGGGAATGGGGTAATGAAAGGGTGCAGTGGGGCTTGCCAATAGGCAAACATGAAGCCGGCGCTAAAAAAATTGCATTTATTGCTGCAAGTACCTTTGCGATGGAGGCTGTTACCTATTTGACCTCCCATATGGCAGATGATCCCAAAGTGGATATTAGAATTGAAGCGGCAATGGCAAAATTATTCTGCTCTGAACTCGCCTGGAAAGTGATTGATGAAACCATGCAGTTCAGAGGGGGGCGGGGTTATGAAAAGGGATCGTCGTTAACGGCCAGAGGCGAAAAAGGATACCCTGTAGAAAGGATGATGAGAGATACCCGTATCAATAGGATCATCGAAGGCACAACGGATATTATGAAGCTGTTTTTAGCCAGGGAAGCGATGGATCCGCACCTGAAAACAACCGCAGAGATACTGAAAAAGAATCTTTCGGTGGGAACCAAACTGCGGGCAGGGGTTAAACTGGCCGCTTTCTACAGTAAATGGTACCCGACCCAATGGTTAAACAGTTCACTTTGGGATAGTCACGATGATTTAGGCAAGTTATCCAAACATTTCTCCTATGTGGAAAGTACATCTCATAAACTTGCGCGCACTATTTTTCATTATATGGGTCTTTATAAAGACAGGTTAGAACGTAAACAAAATATCCTCGGTGCGTTAATGGAAATTGGTACCGAACTTTTTGCGATGGCGACGACCTGCTCCTATGCAAAATTAAAAATGGATGAAACCCCTGATGATCAGACACCTAAATATTTAGCCGATATATTTTGTTTAAACGCCAGAAGAAAGATTGCCCGTTTATTTGATGATTTAACTGATAATGATGATAAAAAAGAGAATAAATTGGCCAAAAGTGTTTTAAAAGGTGATCTAACATGGCTTGAAGAGGGAATTATTCGAGCGGAAGATTGATTGTATAATCACACCTTGCCAAGGTGCAGATGCACCGTTAAGTCTGTTCGCTGAAAGCCTGTCCGGGAACAGGCTGCTCTGCTTCATGAAATGTTGATTGTGCCTGTGCCACATTCGCAGTTCTTTTTTGCTGTGTAGTGCTGCCGTTGAACTTAATAAACAATGCAAGCGTATTAAACCAGCTTTTCGTTGCAACGGGAGCAGTTATGCGCCTGACTCAAATGTTTGCTTCCTCTGTTTTCATGTTTTTTATTATGCTGCTCTGTTGGAAGGCTCTCAGATCAATACCAAAGCTGTGATTAGGATGTGAGGCTTTAATTTTATACACATTACCGTGGCGATCCAGATCGATTTTATACAAGTCTACAATGCGCTGCGGCTGGGCGTTTTTTTCCTCGTCAAGCAGCAGTAACACGCGTGGTTTTAATTTCATGTTGGGGTTGACGGATAAAACGATTCCGGCTTCGCCGTTACTCATCTCAACGATGCTGCCGGGCGGATAAATGCCCAACCATTGAATAAAGGCTTTAACCAACTCTTCATCAAAATGGCTGCCCGCAGCTTCATAGAGTATTTTTTGCGCCTGCAATGTGGTACGGACATGCTGATAAACACGTTCGCTGGTGATGGCGTCGTAGGCATCGGTGATAGCTACCAACTTTGCATAATAGGGGATCTGCGATCCGCTCAGGCCTTCAGGGTAACCGGAGCCATCTATCTTTTCATGGTGGTAATGGGTTGCATCGATAGCTTCGGACGGTACATTAGGCTGTTTTAGCAGGTAGTCTCGTCCAAAAACCGGGTGCTGCTTCATGACTTCGAACTCTTCCTGAGTAAAACTACCATCTTTATTAAGTACCTCTAAAGGTATATTTATTTTACCCACATCATGCAACAGGCCGCAAAGACCGATGATTTTCAGGGTTTGCTCTGAGTGTCCCAGATGACGGCCGAATGCGATGGAAAGAATGGCCACATTGAGGCAATGCTCCGATGTATAGAGATCACGATTTTTGATAACCGTAAACCACAACAGCGAGTCTTTATTATTAAAGATGCTTTCGACGCACTGGTTGATCACTTCTTTGGCTTGAGAAATATTAATATCTCGGCCCGTTTTAAAGCTATTGAGAATCTGATTGACCGTTTTTTTGGTGTTATGATAAGTCTTTCGCGCGTTCTCTAACTCCTCCTCAACAGAGTGTTTGTTCACATACACCTGATCTTCACGGTAGGTTGCAACCGGGGTTTGATATGAGCGCTTAATGGGTCTTGTAAACAGACTCTTTGCTGAGCTGTCTGTTTCGGCAATGTGCCTGTCGGGCTGATACGTATTGAGTCTGGACTTTTTTACATCGACGTATACAAACTCGCAATTATCTGAAATCAGCTGTATATCATCAGGTGAGGTTATTTCAAATCCCTGAATAGGGAAAGGAGTGTCGAGCCAGGGGCGGTCCAAATCGGAAATGTACATTCCTATCGTAAGCTGTTGCACGGGGACAAGCATGGTATGCATATTTCGTTCAAACATATTACAGCCTTAGATGTTAATAAAAAGTCGGGGTTAATGTTTTTCACAATTTAGCATGCACGATGTTGATTGGGAAAAGATTATATTTTGATTATTTATTGTAGTTTATCAAATATCAACAAATAAGATCATTATTTTAAGGTAGAGCACGCTGATAAAAATACCAAACTAAGTAACTATCTAACACTAATTTCTATCTGAATTGATTAGTGAACAAGCTCTTTTTGGGCGGTGTCATCGTTAATAAAGCGGTAGTAATCTGGTTAAGCTTATTGACGAATGATTTATTGTCCATAGCCTTCACCTTCAATAAGTTATCTGATTATCTATATACCCATGATACTTCAAGATGCAAAGTCAGCAAGGCAAAGTGTGCTGAGATGCCTGGCATAAAATTGAAGTCTAGTTATTGTACAGAGAGATTTTATAACAATGCAGATTAGTACAAGTTGCTTTGCCTGACAAAGCGTTTAGAAGTAACTGGGTATAAAACCCAGCCATTTCCGCGTATTTCTGCGTTAAATCATCTACCAATAGCCGGCTATTGCTACGATGATTCGCCTTGAACTACACGAAACTAACGACACTGTATAATATAAAACGTTAACATTATGATATTAAAAGCAATGACGCTTTCATTATCCAGAGTTGAGGTTATTTAAGATAATTTATTTGCTGAGCATCTTAATCATGAGTAAAAATATGATTCAGCAGTAACATAGAAATCGCTTACTCGAATTATTCACAAATTCTGGAACAGAAAAGCAATCTATTGACACCCTTTATAAATGGATATGGGCAGGCGGTTTCGCCCGCTCTAAATATGGTTGTAAAGCCATTGCCCCTAATATCAAGAAAGATTTACCGGTGCATTTATTAAACTGTCTAATATTTTGCCTTTTGTTCGTTTGTTGTCCGTTGTGATGACGTCGCATGTGCCATTTTCTAGCAGTTATACCAATTGGATTAATTAAATGATCTGTTTAGGCGTCAGGAAAAATAAATGAAAGCGAGGCATTGATTGCAGTAACTAGTTGTTCTAATTACACAAAATCGTATGGAACGATTTTGAACAGCTTTAGCTGGCCACAAAGTGGTGAAGAACAGGACGTTCTGAATCAAATCAATAACAAAGACTAAAACGTAGTTTTAT
>NZ_JBFGZY010000201.1:0-4787 GCF_041586535.1 Psychromonas sp.
ACAATCCGCAACTAGGCTATGTGGGGTCTTCTTGGTCAGTCAGTAGAAAATTTGTTTTTACTTTCTGCACTTGGTTTTCGTTACAGTATTAAGATTTTAGTACACATAAAGTGCTATTGCACTTTCGCCTTATATCCCCGCCCTAAAAAGAAGGGGGAGGATTTACGGCTATTTTGCTAATATTATGCAGTTTTTACCAGCTTTCTGCTTAGCGCTTCATTTTGCTGTTTTTTTAATGTACTCATCGGGTACATAGATACAATCGTATCACCGGCAACGGGCAGATAACTATCGCCAATCTCAAAGGGTTTTAACGCGCCCGCAGCCGTCATTACAAATAACGGCACAACATTTTTGTTAGCTTCCTGATAATCCTGCCACAGAAAGGACTCGCCCAAGGTGGTTGTTTTGATTTTGCCCGCTTTGGTTAATATGCCGCTTAATTTAGCAAAAGTGACATCACTGCGGAATAATATTTGTCTGGAACGGAAAGTCGAACTGACCTGATTTACTTTATTATGATTCATCCCAGCATGCAGAGAAAATACGAAATTATCATCGAGCAGGTGAGAAAAATGTTGCACTCCCAGCGCGTTATAATGGCGGTTGGATGATAATGCCAATACCATTTTAATATCGGCAATAGGTATAAAGCGCTCAGCATGCTCAGACTGCGGATTACCATAATAACAGTCAAGCCCGGCCATCCTTGCTAAATGGCAGTTTTCCCAGGCAGGATCAGATAAAAGCACCGGGAAGCCTAATTCCTTTAAGCCTAAACCAATGCTTCTGGCCACATGGTTCCCGCCAATAACAAGAATCGTTGATGGCTCCGGTTTTCGCAGACCTAATTTTATTGCCAGCGGTGTCGCCGTAAGGCTTTGCAGTACCACGGTAACAATGATCACGGAAAATACCAGCGGCACTATTTTTTCAGCATCTTTCACCCCCGTTTCAGCAAGGCTTAACGCAAAAACAGAGCCGACTGCAGCAGCAACAATACCGCGCGGTGCTATCCAGGAAAGTAGTACCCGCGCTTTATAAGAGATATTACTGCCATAGGTAGAGGCTGCTATACATAAAGGACGGGCAATAAACAGCACAACCGCGAGAAAGACAAAAATCATCGGACCTAATAATAACACACTGTTCCAATCCAGTCGGGCAGCAAGCAGAATAAATAAGCTGGAAATCAAGATCATGGAAAGATCTTCTTTAAACTCAATAATCGAGCTTAAATCAAGATCATCCTGATTGGCTAGCCATATCCCGTAAATAGTAACAGCAAGCAGACCGGATTCATGACTGATATAGTCTGAAACAGAGAGTGTCACCAACACTAATGCCAATATTGCAAATTTATGCAGTTCATAAGGCAACCATTCGCGGCGGATCAGCAAGGTAGTAAACCACCCCACAAAAACACCAATTAATGAACCGACAGTTAAGATCTGCACAAGAGCAAACAGGGTATTCATAACTGCATCACCTTTACTTGCCGCTGTGACCGCACCGAAAATAAGCACGGCAAATAATGCACCAATCGGATCAATGACAATGCCTTCCCAGCGTAAAATTGAATCCACCTCTTTTACCGGTTTCATTGTATTTAACATCGGCGCTATCACTGTCGGCCCGGTGACTACCAATACAGCCCCGACAATAGCGGCCACGCGCCAGTCTAAATCAAGTAACCAATAGGCAGACAGGCCAATCACTGCAAAGGTCACCAGCATGCCAATAGAGCACAAATTACGCACCACGCGGCCAATCCCTTTTAATTCTTTAAAGTGCAGCGTTAATGCACCTTCAAACAGAATAATACCCACTGAAAGAGAAATAACCGGAAAGAGCAGATCCCCTAATAAATTATCGGGACTTAATAAACCCAGACCCGGCCCCAGTAATAGGCCCGTGAACAATAAAAATAGGATGGCAGGCACTTTTAATGACCATGCCAGCCACTGCGCCCCGACAGACACAAACGCTATAGCTGCAAAAATAAGTGCAGTCATAAATATCCTTAGCTAGCTGAAAAATTGACAATTTTGCAACGCCATTTATCTCCACGATAAATAGATCATTTACAAGGCGGCAATTAAAGCACACGTCAGGTAAATATTACTAATGAAATAATCAGCGAATCGAATTGTTTATTTTTAGAACGCTTAACTGTGCTTATACCAAATCCGATAATTATCTATTCATTTATGCTTGTTAAAATGAATGCTAGCTAGACATAAAACTACGTTTTAGTCTTTGTTATTGATTTTTCAATTAGAACAACTAGTTACTGCAATCAATGCCTTGCTTTCATCCATTTTTCCTACGCCTAAATAGATCATCTAATTAACGGAATTGGTATTATTTTCCCGGAATATAAGGGGCGGGCGAAGCAGGCTAATCCCCCGCTCCTGCCTGATTGTTAAGAAACTCAGTTTGTTATCATATGCTCAGCTAAATAGCTGGCTAAATGCACGGTCTGACGAGAGGTTGTCGCTTTAATCTGATGCGCACAGGAAAACCCGGTACTCAATACAGTGGCATCGGGTTGTTGACGAAGTGCCGGCAGCAGCGATAGTTCAGCCATTTTTTGAGACTGCAAAGCATGCTCTGTCTCCATGCCAAAGGTGCCGGCCATACCGCAGCAACTGGATTCAATAATACTGAAATCAATATCCGGGATCAAACGCAGTACCTTGCGCACCGACTTCATGGCACCCACGGATTTTTGATGACAGTGACCATGCACTAACAAAGCAGGCTCTGTTTTAGCTGAAATAAAGCGTAGATTAAAGCGGTGATTGATCCGCTCTTTAGCGATAAATTCTTCTAATAACACTGCCGCTCCAGCCATCTGCTGAGCTTGCTCGCCCAACCCCAGGACTTTGTATTCATCGCGCAGCATCAACAAAGCAGATGGCTCTAACCCTACAATGGACAGCCCTTTCTCTGCATGCGGTCCTAAAACAGCCAGTAACCTGGACGCTTCTTCCCTAGTACGATCCACACGCCCCTGAGAAAACAGTGTACGCCCTGAATCCAGAATATGACCGTCACCGGATTGTTCAGGTTGAACCAGTGTCACGCAGTAACCGGCATTTAATAAAAGAGCCAACGCATCCTGTGCAACTTCTGGCTGAAATAGTGCCGTAAAAGTATCTATCCACAGCACCACTTTATAAGCCGTTTTATTCTCTTTTTTTCTATTAACCCCGCGGCTATTGATAAAAGAGGGTTTGTAAACTTGTTGCGTAGCGCGAAAAGGCTGCCTTGCAGGCTCAGGAAGGATCACCCCGGCATTAATTGCGAGCAGATATTCACTGAGTTTAGCTAACCATGGTTGCACATTGCGGATACGCATTCCCCATTTAAGCCAGGGGTAACGGTATAATAAAAAAGGCCACTCGGCAAAGAGCCAGGCACGCAGATACACAGGTCTTATTTTTTTAACCCTGGTGATATTTTTAATACGTTGTGCAAGATATTCCACCTTGATCATCGCCATATCCAAACTGCTTTCACATTCGCGCTTACAACCCTTACAGGAGATACAGTCATCCATTGCCGCTGCCAACTCCTTATCCTGAAGAAGCGCATCCGGACTGTCCAGGTTTAAGACCCGCTTGAATAAGCTCACTCTTCCTCCTGGCGATCGCTGCTTGCGCTTATCGATACGGTAACTGGGGCACATCAGCCCTCTGGTCTGCTCTTCACAAACGCCACTGTTAATACAAACGGATACCGCTTTAGCAAAATCACCGCCCGAACGGGGAATATCGGCATAGGGATCCCCCATCCCCTGATCTTTATAACCGCTCCAGTCCAACTCATGCTTGATCTCAGATTTCATCAATTGCTCCCTGTTGTTATAAACAAGTTTCTGCAATTTACAGGCCAAACATAAACCATTGATTTTAAAAGCTTAAAAAGGTGTAAGAAGCGGGATGTATTGTCCGGAAGTTAACAAAAAGACGACTATTGGGGGCAAGCAGCAGGTAGCGGCCTTCGCAGCCATCGACTCGAAGCTCGTGGCGCATAATTCCCTAGGAAAATGAGAACAGTACTTAAACTGCAACAAGTTAGGTGAGGACAGCGTTCTGTATAAGAGACAGCGCTCTGGGTGGAAATACTTCTGCCGACGAGTAAGCACGACAGATACGGGTTCATTCCTGAATAGCAATACCTATTTCAGCCGCCAGACTTTGCAGCTGCTCACGGTTGTCCAAACGCAGAGACCAGCTTAGTCCGCTGCCTAGTGCTGTGACGACATTAGCCCCCCCGATAAGTGTCACTTCATCAACTTGAGCCTGCAGGGTTACTTTTGCATCTCCTTCAAGTTTGATCATAATGTCACGGTGATTGGCGATTATTTTTCCCTGATTAAACTCTATTAACATCTTATTTCTCTTATCCGGTCATTGTAGCTGCGCAGTTTACAGTAACTGTCACGGTTTTGACCATCGCTATTATGCCCATAATGAGTTAGCCCAATATTACTCCTTCAAGTTCTAGAGCACCATATATACCCATGATACTTCAAGATGCAAAGTCAGCAAGGCAAATTGTGCCGAGATGCCAGGCATAAAATTGAAGTATAGTTATTCTACAGAGAAATTTTATAACAAAGCAGATTGGTGCAATTAACCTTGCCCTACGGGGCGCTAGCTCGAAAACCAGTGCTGCGTTGCACCAATCGAAAAGGGAATAACCATTACCTCATGTTGCGTCTTGCTCTGGTCTCCGAGCTCGTGCCTGACAAAGCATTTTGAAGTAACATGGGTATA
>NZ_JBFGZY010000202.1:0-4728 GCF_041586535.1 Psychromonas sp.
ATACCAATTCCGTTAATTAGATGATCTATTTAGGCGTAGGAAAAATGGATGAAAGCAAGGCATTGATTGCAGTAACTAGTTGTTCTAATTACAAAATCAATAACGAAGCTAGCATTCATTTTAACAAGCATAAATGAATAGATAATTATCGGATTTGGTATAATATTACTCTTCGGGGCTAAGCTCACTTATTAACTGGGCTTTTAAGTTTTCTTCCTGCTGCTCAGTCAGAGCGTTACCCTCTTCAGTTGAAATAATAAACAGATCCTCCGCCCGTTCACCGATGGTGGTTATCTTGGCGGTATCGAGTACCATACCGCTGAAGCGGAATATTTCCCCGATATTAGCCAAAATTCCCGGTGCATCAAAGGCGACAAGTTCAATTTGCGTGCGTTTGCGACGCGTCGGTAAAAAAGTGACTTGTGGTTCGAATTTAAACTGCCGTTTTACACGTGCCAGGCGGGTTTGCTGGGTGTTCACTTTTTCCGGGGTAAGCAGCGCTTTTTCCAGTGATTTTTTCAGGCGTTGAATAGTATCCGGATCAACATTACTGCCGTCTTCGTCCAATACCGTAAAAGTACTTAATGAAAAATCATCTTTGCTGGAAAGAATATTAGCATGATGAACACTGAGTTTTTTATTATCGATCTCGGTCACCACGGTTGAAAATAAGGCCGGCATATCCTTGTGGTAGACAAAAATTTCTGTTGCTGCACTGCTCTTCTGCTCGCTAATTAAGATCATCGGCTGACTATGATCTTCATGCGACAGCAGGTTTTTAGTGTGCCAGGCGATCTGCTGCGAACGATAACGGAAAAAGTAATCCAGTTTGAAGCGTTTCCAGAGCAGTCTTACCTGCGCCTCCTGAACACCATCAGCAACTAATATAGCCAGTGCTTTACGCTGCCTGTCGCGAATACGATCGCGAATATCAGGTGGATTTTCAAACCCGCGGCGCAGCATTTTTAAGGTACTGTAATATAAATCAGATAATAACGCCGCTTTCCAACTGTTCCACGTATCTTCGTTGGTGGCGCGGATATCCGCAACCGTCAGGCAGTGTAATAAATTTAAGTGTTTTTCATCGCGCACAATTTTCGCAAATTCAGTGACCACGCGCGGATCGTTGATATCACGACGCTGCGCTGTCACCGACATGGTCAGGTGCTGCTCAACCAGCCAGGCGACCGTTTTAGCTTCGAAGCGGCTTAATCCATGCAGTTCACAAAATGCGCGCGCATCAACAGCGCCCAGGGTGGAATGATCACCTTTTTGTCCTTTTGCAATGTCATGAAATATAGCGGCTAAATAAAGCAGTTCCGGTTTGTCTAAATCACGATAGATGTCACCCGCCAGCGGGTAGATCTGTTTGTTTTCGGCAAAGTTGTAAATATTGTTAATCAGCTTATGGGTGTGTTCATCAACGGTATAGGCGTGGAACAGATCAAACTGCATCTGCCCGACAATACGGCTCCACTGCGGGATATAAGCGGCTAATATCCCATATTCATGCATTAGCGTAAATGTCAGGCCCATCCCTCTGGGGTGCCTGATAATTTCCATAAAAATATCGCGGCATTCCGGAATGTCCTGCAACCAGTGGATTAAACAGCGGCGTGCTTCACGCAGTTCTCGCAGGGTAGGAGAATAGATACCCTTGATTTCCGGATATTCAGCAATATGCAGAAACAGCTGCAAAATTGATTCCGGTTGTTCACTGAATAATGATGCTGTTTTCAGCTCGATCATGTTGTCGCGGATTTGGAAATTATCATCAATATGCGTAATATGGGTGGCGATATTACCTAAAATCGCTTCATCAAAATACTGCAGTAACATTTCATTAAGCTCTTTAACCCGGTGAACGGTTTGATAAAAGGCTTTCATCATCTGTTCAACCGCTTTACTGCCCTGTCCTGAATAACCGAGAAAGTGCGCTACATCATTTTGATAGTCAAATAACAGACGGTTATCCGCTTTATGAGTGACGGCATTGAGTGCAAAGCGGATGGTCCAAAGCATGGTCTGGCAGTCGACTAATTCGCGATACTCGCTTTGGGTGATGTAGTTATAACTGGTTAACTCGATCAGACTATTTGCGCCAAAATGACGTTTTGCCACCCAGGCAATGGTTTGAATATCGCGTAAACCGCCTCGACCATTTTTAAGATCCGGCTCTAAGTTGTAACCGTCACCACGGCACATTCTGTGGCGGTTAAGTTGTTCCTCTTTTTTAACCGTAAAAAACTGGTCGGAAGGCCAAAAATTCTCACCATCAATCACCTCTGAGAGCTTGGCAAAAGTATCTTCATTGCCGCGCAGGTAACGGGCTTCAATCATACTGGTCGCAACCGTGATGTCTGCCAGGCCTTGCTCCAAACAATCCTGCAGGGTGCGTACGCTGTTACCTACATCGAGCTTTAAGTCCCACAACAGGGTAATAAAGGCACTTATTTTTTGTTCTGAGTCTTGGCAAAATCCATCTTTTGTAAGAATAAGCAGGTCAATATCTGATTTGGGGTGCAGTTCGCCACGACCATAACCACCGACCGCAATCAGGCAGAGATCCTCACATTCACTTAATCCCAGCTTATCCCACAGGCGGGTTAACAGCTGATCGATATAACGTGCCCGTAATGCAACAATTTCGGTTATTTTATGTTTCTGCTTAAAGCACTCAACCTGCCAGGTCTGGAATTCTTGTAAATTATTTTTCAGGAAGGGCAGGGTGAGGTTTTCTTCAGATATGTTGTTTGGGGAAAGCTGTTCAAAATCCATTATGACCTCAAATTGATTAAAGCTGAGTGATAGGAAGATCTCCGATAAAGTGTGCAGTGCGGTTTAACCCTGCACACTTAGCAGATTAAGGGTGATTAATAACACGCTCGATGCTCTCTTCCGGGCGCAGAGTTAATATCTCAACACCTGTTTCAGTGACCAGTAAAGTATGTTCCCATTGTGCGGATAATTTTTTGTCTTTAGTCACTACAGTCCAGTCATCTTTAAGCACTTTACAGCTTTTTTTACCGGCATTAATCATAGGCTCAATAGTAAAACACTGACCGGCCTGTAACACTTCTCCGGTACCGGCTTTGCCGTAATGCAGCACTTGCGGCTCTTCATGGAAGCCCGCACCAATACCGTGACCGCAATATTCGCGCACCACAGAGTAGTTGTGTTTTTCCGCATGTTTTTGAATGGCTTCGCCGATATCGCCTAAACGCGCACCGGGTTTTACCAGGTTAATACCGATATATAAACACTCTTGTGCGATACGGGATAAACGCTCCGCCAGAATAGTCGGTGTGCCTACCATAAACATTTTTGATGTATCACCGTGATAACCATCTTTGATCACAGTAATATCGACATTGATAATATCGCCATCTTTGAGCGGTTTATCATTAGGGATACCGTGACAGACAACATGGTTAAGTGAGGTGCAGATCGATTTCGGGAAACCGTGGTAGTTAAGCGGAGCTGGTATTGCCTGCTGCACGTCAACAATATAATCATGACAGAGTTGGTTCAGTTCATCAGTCGTCACCCCTTTTTTAATAAAAGGTTCGATCATCGTTAATACATCCGCGGCCAGCTGCCCGGCAATGCGCATTTTTTTGATCTCATCAGGTGTTTTAATGATTCCAGCCATCTTATTTCTCTTTATTGTTGCAGTTAAATTTAAACCTTAACTATAAAGAAATTAGCCTGAGCACGCCAGTTAAGTTTCTGAAATTTAACCCCTCGTAAGAGTATGGATTTAGCAGTAAGGAGGTAAATACAGGAGAATAAAAGGGAAGCTCTTTGCTGTTTAAGCTAAGGCCGGTTAAATTTAATACTCAGTTAGCCAGGCCGACATAAGCATTAAAATTGACTTGATTGTATTGGAAAATCGTTGCTTGATGAAATTTATTTCGAATATTCCAAACGACTTATTTGATTCTGCGAGCGAGGCTGATATTTGCATCGTATTAATCTGCTAAATTGTAATTAAATCAATAAAATCAGCAATATTTTAATCTTTCATTTTCAAACGAGCAGGCGTAAAGTTAATCGAGAGAATAAGATTGATGGAATTAACTGTAAGTTGCCCAACAGGGGGAATAGCCGCCGCTATTTCCATCACTAAAATTTTAGTGCCCTCAAGGGGGCAGACAAAAAATAAGAGGAAGTCATTTTGAAAAAATTAATCATCTTAACTGTCGCTGCAATATCCATATCAGCGTGCAGTTCAACCCCGACTGAGATGCGTGCGAAGGCGCCGAGTCAGGTTTTTTCAAGTCAGCAGGATGCCAAACAGGTGGCAAGCTGCGTGGCTGATAAGTGGGATAGTTGGGTAAACCGGTTTTCCGATTGGGGGGTTGTTAAGTTGGAAGAAACTGAGCAGGGTTACTCCATTTCGGCGCTGAAATATGGCCCGGATCCCGATGACGGCTCTGGTCCAAAGCCTACCACGATAAATTACTTAGCTGATGTTGAAAATGAAAGTTCAGGCAGTGTTACAAAACTTTACCAGTTTATGTCGCTTAACCTGGGGAAAAACCCTTTCTTTACCGCTGTTGAAGAATGCCAGGGATAATTTTATTGATCCATTTAGATGAAAAACACCGTCATTCATGGCGGTGATGAAAATCATTGATGCGAAGCATTAACGTTACTTAGGTCTATTTTGTTGCTCGATATAAGTCGTCAGGGCATCTAGCGCAGCACCGTCACATGATCCGGCAA
>NZ_JBFGZY010000203.1:0-4683 GCF_041586535.1 Psychromonas sp.
ATAGACTAGAGCGCCATATAGTTTAAAAAAACAGCACCATTTGGGCCTCGACCTTCGGGAGCGCCTAAAAATCGCTCATTCTGCGTTGTGTCAGCTCGAAAGAGATCTCTATTCCTTCGCTAACACGCCTTGCCTGAGCGATTTTTAGTCAGCTCTGGCGTTCGTTGTTTAAACTATATGGTGCTCTAGAACCTGTTGACCTTTGGAGATTGTTTTTGCAGCTGTCTGTAGGTTCTTTATACAAGGCAGAGGCTGTGTGGTGTAGTTATTCTACACAATCAGCCGATAACGCAGTAGAAAGGAGCTACAAACGCTGCCCGAAGGGTTCGGCTAAAAGCGCTTTACTCTTTGTTGCGAGGAATTTACTTAGAATGAGCTGCACACCTCGCGTCGCGATTAAAACGCTTTTATCTCGAACAAAAATTAACCACGAAAGTTCAACAGGCTCTAATGCTTTGTAAGTAACATGAGTATCTACGTTATAAAAAACTGCCCCTTGTATAACAATTTCCTTTTATAAGGGCAATTAAGGAAGGGATTATGAAAAATGTTAAATATTCAGCAGCCTCATTTGTGCTTTTATCTGCAACTATTTCTCACGCGCAAGAGTATATTGGTGCGTCTGTTGGTCAAAGTGATATTGATATTTCCGGGTTTGATGACGGCACTTCGATCGCGGTCATTGGGGGATATAAATTCATCGAAAATTTTGCTCTCGAGGCTTCTTATATTAATTTAGGTGATTCTGAAGATAATCAACCACCAGTTTGGACAATTGAAGTAGACGGGATTAATTTTTCAGCCGTGGGTATTATTCCGGTTAATGAGCAGATCGATCTGTTTGCCAAGGTCGGGTTATTTGTCTGGGATGCTTCACTCAATGAAGCAGGTTACGGCGAAATAGGCATTGATGAAGGTAGCGATATCAGTTTGGGTTTTGGCGCTGCTGTAAATTTAACAGAGCAATTTGGCCTGCTTATTGAGTATCAGAAATTTGAATTGGATGAGGTAGATGTATCCAATATTTCAATTGCTGCGCGACTTTATTTTTAGCGTTTTAAATTTAGGTTTTATCTATTGTAAGAGGGGCGTATGCAATAAAATGCGCCTCATTTTCCCCCTTCCTGAGATTATTTTTTCTGTGCTATTGTGTTGTCCAATTCAAGCGTCGTAGTTTTCCCCAAGGGCGTTGTGATAAATGCCGTTTCTTTCAGTGAAGCGGTTGCTTCGAGCAGTTTTTTAAGCGGCTCATCGATAGGCTCTGCTGTCAGCGGGAAGGTGCCCCAATGTATACCGAGGGAAAGTGTTGCCTTAATGTCATGGTGTATCTGTAGTGCCTCTTCCGGGTTGACGTGCATATCCTGCATAAACCAACGTGGTGCGTAACCGCCAATCGGTATCATGGCCAGATCAAATGGTCCTAATCGTTTGCCAATTTCGACAAACTGTTTGTCGTTATAACCGGTATCACCGGCGAACCAGAATTTTAGGTCGCCGATCTGTACCGACCACGCCGCCCATAACTGCTGATATCTGTCATTCATTCCCCGCGCCGTCCAGTGCTGTGAGGGGGTCGCTGTAATGTGTGTTACACCTATCTTTCTCTCATCCCACCAGTCAAATTCAATGACTTTGCTGACACCAAGATCTTTAAACCAGTTTTTGTATCCGAGGGGCACTAACCAGGTGGCTGTATTGCCTATTCGCTCCACACTGTATTGATCCAGATGATCATAGTGGTTATGAGATATCAGCACAAAATCGATCTCCGGCAGTTGCGCAATGGTGATGGCCGGCTGGGTAGCGCGCTTAGGGCCGACAAAAGAGAAAGGGGATGCACGTTGCCCGAAGATAGGGTCGGTGAGAATATTGACGCCCTGATATTGCACCAGTACCGTGGCGTGACCTATCCAGGTGAACTGAGGTGAGTCTGCTGGATTACGCAGCTGTTGAATATCGACCTTTACGCTTTCAACTAAATTTCCTTGTCCCTCATAATCTGCCCATTTTTCTTCACCAAAAAAGCGCATCTTTTGAAAGTCAAAAAAACTACTCTCTTTTTTCTCGACATAGAGATTTCGAAAGCCTTGATCCGTATGATGCAGGGGACGGGAATCTCCTTTAAGGGTATAACTGGTAGAGCAGGCAGGCAGAATGAGAACTGCAGCTAGTACCAATAGGGCTGCTAATGCTATGATTTTGTAATACCAGGCCAGTTTAATTGTTGCCTTTACTCCTGCCATCATTTTAAGAGCTCCCAAGTGTTTGCTTAATTTTTTGTGCTGCGAGTGGTATTGCTAACCGAGCAAAGCTGTTCAATGGTTACGCCCACCACATCGTCATCATAGGGCCGATAGACCCGAATCCATTGCTTGCTTTGGCACGCCTCCATTGTAAATCCCTGCCTCGCAATGTTCGCTCCGTGAGATCTACGGCAAAAATGACTCCCTGCGCTTCACTTTCAGAAATGTTCTTCGCTTGTTTAGCAATTATCAGCACCAATTCCCCTTCAAAATAGACATTGTTCGCATCGGCCGTTAATTGGATCTCTTTTCCTAAAGCGATCAATGAGCTGGGCAGTTTTAAAAAAGAGGTGGCGGTGCTCTGGTGGCTGAGGAGGTGTGACTAGCAAAGTTCATACCTGCAGCAACCCCCTTTTATGGCTCAGTCGGGATCAGCAAATCCACTTTATCTATGGGCAGCGGTTTATCCGTCGGGGTGAGTACGCCGAGTAACTCTCTGCTAAGTGGCTGAATTTGATCACTCACAATCCGCCCGTAAGTAATTTCACCACGGTATTGATAACGTGCAAGATGCTCGACCTCAGCGATACTGGCCGTAGTAAAGATTATAAAAAAACAGACTCAACCACTTCACAGGCACGGTTCTCCTGTTGTAATAAAATGCAGAGGATGACCTTCGTAACGACGCCTTGCTTAACCTGCTTATTAAAAAGAGTATAGGTTAATTCATACGCTGCAGAGAGCTGGGCAGATCACATTTGTGAACAGGCCGCTGCAGACCTTGATGATTGAAAAACGCCGATATTACCCACTTTTCCTGACTTCAAAATCGATCACCCGTTAACTATATGGCGCTCTAGCGGAAGAATTTAAGCGATCCATTTTTCATCTGCTTTCGTAATAACAACAAAGAGTTAAAAAAGTGAGAAAAAATGATTATATTTTACGATGGTAACTGCCCATTGTGCAGTAAAGAGATGCAGCATCTTAAGCGCGCGGACAGGGCTGATAAGATTCAGTTAGAAGATCTTAATAGCGATGATTTTAATCAGCGTTTCCCCCACATTAACCGTGATCACGCAATGGCTGTTTTACATGGCCAGAATGAAAATGGCGAAATGCTGTTTGGTCTTGATGTCACCTGCCTGGCCTGGCAAAGCGTCGGTAAATACCCATGCTTAAGGGCATTGCGCTGGCCGGTCATTCGCCCCGTCGCGGATCGGGTTTATCTGCTTTTTGCAAAATACAGAAATCCGATCAGCTCTTTTTTAATGCCTCAAAATGCATGTGCTAATGGTGCTTGTACTACTAATTCCAAACGACCGGAGAGTAAGTTATGAAAACGGTTATTTTGTTTGGTGCGGGCAGCACCATTGCACAAGCCTATATTGCACATCTGGAAAAACAGTCAGATGTGTATCAGGTTATCTGTATCAGCAGTGCTATGTTAGCGTCTTCAAGCGGTGACAGTAAGAGGCCCTCAAGCGGCAGCACGATGGTAACAGAGCATTATCAAACTGATTATTCTCCTGAAAGTCTGAAAAACATTGTGGCTGATATTGCCGGGCAGCACATTGAACTTCACCAGGTGATTATATTTAACGGTCAACTGCACCACCCTGATACTATGCCTGAAAAAAAACTTGAAGAGATTAACCGTGATTATTTTAACCGGCTTATGCACAGCAATGCACTTGTCCCTATGCTCTGCCTGCAGAGCCTTATGTCTTTACTCTCGCATAAAACTCATTGCACTATTACCGCGTTAAGTGCGCGCGTGGGGAGCATTCAGGATAATCGTTCCGGTGGTTGGTATAGCTATCGTGCCTCCAAAGCAGCACTTAATATGCTCTTTAAAAGCGCTGCCATTGAGCTCGCCAGGCGGGCTAAAAATAGCCAACTCATTTTGTTTCACCCGGGAACAACTGACACGCCGCTTTCCAGGCCTTTTCAAAAAAATGTGCCGGCAGGTAAGTTATTCTCACCGGCCTTTGCGGCAGAGCAACTTTTTGAGTTAACCAATAATAATCCTGACTTAACTGCGGATGGCGAGCCGGTTTATATAGACTGGCAGGGCAAGCGCATCCCCTGGTAAGGTAATTAATTCTGTTTGATCCATAGCTGGCTTCTGTTATTGAAAGCAAAACCTTGTAGAAGCAGTTGGATTGCTCTGACCTGCAGGATATTAAACCTGAGCAACAAATTCGCCTGCTTGTATTAATGAAGGGGCGCTAGCCTTAGCCCCTGCAACATTGCCTTGATCAAATAATAATCAGCTCGGTAAACCACGGATAGCGGACTTAGCAAAATAGCCGTAAACCCTCGCCCTTCTTTTTAGGGCGGGGATATAAGGCGAAAGTGTAGTCGCACTTTAAATCATGCAGGTGTGGATTGACTATCCACATAATTTTTCAAAGTTTCTATCGTAGCCCCTCCTGCG
>NZ_JBFGZY010000204.1:0-4367 GCF_041586535.1 Psychromonas sp.
AATCCGGCCGATGAAGAGTGGGATGTAAAAATTAATCAGCTGGGCAGTAAAGTCAATTGGGCAATCAATTCCCAATGGACCTCTTTTCTCAGTTATTATTATGATCTGGATTATAATCACGCCTACGAGAGTATTATTGGCTTTAAATATCAGTCATGCTGTTGGGCAATCAGTTTCTCCTACGAGCAGTACATGGAAGCATCTGCTGAGGAAGAAGATTATGAAACAGAGCAGAGCTTTAAAGTGAACTTTGAACTGACTGGATTAGGCGGCGCTGGAAGCAGCACCAGTAATGACAGTTTGTTCGATTACGGTCGCCCTTTTTACTTACAATAATGGAAAAAAAATGAAAGTTATCAAACATATTCTTCTGCCTTTAATTTTTGTCTCATTAAGTGCGACGCAGGCGTTTGCCCAAAGCGTATCATTAGACAAAATAGAAGCTGTTGTTAATCAAGAGGTTATTTTAAGTAGTGATGTGCAGCGTATGGAGCAGGAAATTCGCGAGCGCTACAAAAATAGCGATCAACCATTACCGGCTGGCGATGAACTAACCAGACAGATTCTGGACAAACTGATCAGTGACCGTCTGCAATTACAAATTGCCAAGCGGATCGGATTGCGCATAAATGATGCGCAACTGCAGCAGACACTACAGCAAATAGCTCAAAAAGAGGGCCTGACACTTGCGCAGCTGCAGTCTCGGCTTGAAAAACAGGGCAAAAATTATAGTGCATTTGTTGATAATATCCGTGACGAATTAACCATCAATGAAATTCGTCAAATTGAGATTCGCCGCCGTATAACTATTTCTGATCAGGAAGTTGAACAGATGGTAAAACGGATTAATGCAGCCGGACAAAAAAATACCCAGTTTAATTTTGCTCATATTATGCTTAGGTTAGATAAGGACAGTTCGCCCCAGGAGCAGCAACGCGTAGAGCAAAAAGCTCAGGAACTGCTCAACAAAATTAAGCGTGGCGATGATATTTCCCAGTTAGCGATTCTTAACTCTCAAGGTCCGAAAGCATCTGAGGGCGGAGATTGGGGCTGGAGAACAATCAATGAAATGCCAACCTTATTCGCAAATTTATTTAATGAACAAAGTACCACTAAAGGTGATGTGATCGGCCCGTTTAAATCAGATCTTGGTGTGCATATCATTAAAATACTGGATATAAAAGGCGCTGCAAGCGTGATGACGGCTGAAGTCAATGCACGACATATCCTGATCAAATCCAATATCATTCTAAGCGACGAGAAAGCAGAACAATTATTAAGCGGTTACCGTCGTGATATTATAAGTGGCAGAAAAACCTTTGCCGCGCTGGCTAAAGAGTTTTCTCAGGATCCGGGCTCTGCTGTTAGAGGTGGCGAACTGGGCTGGGCAGATCCCAATATGTACGTTCCTGAGTTCAGAGATTTATCACTTTCCCTGCCTATTGGAGAGATCAGTCAGCCATTTCGCACCATGCATGGCTGGCACATTCTGGAAGTTATCGGTAAACGTGAATCAGATACCACAGTACAAGCTACCAAGCAAAAGGCTTACAGCATGTTATTTCAGCAGCGTTTTCCGGCAGAAGTTTACGCCTGGATGAATGAGATTCGTCAGGAAGCCTACATTAAAATAAATAATCCAAAGTATATTATCGAGTAAATGAGAATGGTTAAGCGTTTAATTATCACTGCCGGTGAACCGGGCGGTATTGGTCCGGACTTAATTCTGCAACTTGCCAGACAATCCTGGCCGGTAGAATTAATTATTTGTACAGACAAAAACTTATTAGCTGAACGCGCAGCTTTACTGAATGAAAAAGTAAGTCTGCTTGATTATGATCAGCTAGTGCCTGCTCAGGCCAGTCAGGCCGGCACATTAAAGGTCGCTCATATTGCACTACAGGCACCGGTTGAGGCCGGAAAATTAAATAGCCTCAATGCACAATTTGTTTTAGATACCCTTACCCTGGCCAGCCGGGGCTGCTTATCCGGCGAGTTTTCAGCACTGGTCACGGGCCCGGTTCATAAAGGTATTATCAACGAAGCAGGTGTCGCCTTTAGCGGTCATACTGAATTTTTTGCCGAGCAAGCCAATGTTGATCTGGTGGTGATGATGCTGGCAACAACGGGCCTGCGTGTCGCACTGGTGACAACACACCTGCCTTTAGCCGATGTTTCCGCCGCGATTACCGAATCCCGTTTAACAACAATAATTCATGTACTGCACCGGGAATTACAGAAAAAATACGCGATTGAAAAACCGCGTATTTATGTTTGTGGTTTAAACCCGCATGCCGGTGAAGGCGGTCATATGGGCCGCGAAGAGATTGAAACAATCGAACCGGCATTGGATAAATTACGTGCGGAGGGGATCAACCTAATCGGCCCCCTGCCGGCAGATACCTTATTTCAGGAAAAATATTTAAGCGATGCAGATGCTGTTTTGGCTATGTATCACGACCAGGGCTTACCTGTTTTAAAATATAAAGGCTTTGGTAAATCGGTCAATATCACCTTAGGCTTACCCTTTATCCGCACCTCAGTGGATCATGGCACCGCATTAGAGTTAGCTGGTACAGGTAAAGCAGATCCAAGCAGCTTATTATGCGCAGTCAATGAAGCCATCACCATGATGCAAAGTACCAACAAATAATAAAAGCACAGTATCAAACATTCAATCATAAAATTTACCCCGGTAAAATTGAGCTGCTTGATACTCTGCAATACGAAACAAGGCAAAATTAAATGAATGATAAAACCCACTTAGGACACACCGCGCGCAAACGTTTCGGGCAGAACTTCCTGCACGATGATTATATTATTGACTCTATTGTTGCGGCCATCGCTCCGCAATGGGAAGATAACATCGTCGAAATCGGTCCCGGATTAGGTGCCTTAACCGAGCCGGTCGCAAGCAAAGTAAAATGTTTAAATGTCGTCGAACTCGACAGAGATTTAGCTGCACGCCTAGCTGAGCATCCGCTACTGGGCGAAAAATTGAAGATAACTCAGGCGGATGCCATGCAGTTTGATTTTGGGCAGTTAGCCAGTGCAGATAAACCACTGCGCGTTTTTGGTAACTTACCCTATAACATCTCTACCCCGCTGATGTTTCATTTATTTGAATATGCAGACAAAATTTCCGATATGCACTTTATGTTACAGAAAGAGGTGGTAAATCGTCTTTGCGCCGGCCCGAACAGCAAAGCCTACGGGCGTTTAACGGTTATGGCACAATATTATTGCCGCGTGATTCCGGTATTGGAAGTGCCGCCAACGGCTTTTAAACCTGCGCCTAAGGTAGACTCTGCAGTTGTTCGTTTAGAGCCTTATGATACCCCGCCCTTTGTCGCAAAAAGCTTAAAGACCCTGAACCAGGTTTGTTCAATGGCATTTAACCAGCGTCGCAAGACCATTCGTAATGGTTTGCGCGATCTGTTAACCGTTGAACAGTTGCAGGAGATTGGCATTGATACAAGCAAACGTGCAGAAAATATCAGCATTCAAGAGTACGTTAATATTGCCAATTATGTTTTTGATTTAAAAGAAAGTTAATAAAGATGGCTACTTATATAGTTGGAGATGTCCACGGCTGCTTTGATGAGCTGCAGGCTCTGTTGGAATTGGCGCAGTTTGATAAAAACAAAGATCAGCTGTGGCTAACCGGGGATCTTATCGGTCGAGGACCAAAATCATTACAGACATTACGTTTTGTTAAAGGCTTAGGGGATGGTGCAAAGATCGTACTGGGCAATCATGAACTGCATCTTCTGGCGATCCATCAGGGGATCCATGCTGAAAAGAACAGTGATCAATTGGGCGCGTTATTAAATGCCCCCGACTGCGATGAATTACTGACCTGGTTACGTTTACAGCCACTTTTTCTGCGCCATCCTGAATGTCATTTTGTGATGGTGCATGCCGGGATCTCACCACAGTGGACTACCAGCCAGGCGGAACAGTACGCCAAAGAGGTGGAAACCATTCTCCATGGAGACCAGTTTAAAGTTTTACTGGAAAAGATGTATGGTAATCACCCTGCCTCATGGTCTGAAAATCTCCAAGGGATTGAGCGCCTGCGTTTTATTATTAACGTCTTGACCAGAATGCGTTACTGCCTGCCGGACGGCTCTCTGGATTTATCCATTAAGCTTGCACCTAAGAAGAGTGATAACCCCCTTCTTAAACCCTGGTTTGAAATTGATACTCTGGATAAAAGCAGCGAAATAACTTTTGGGCACTGGGCTTCATTATTAGGCCAAGTGACAGTTGAAGGCTTTTATGGATTAGATACGGGTTGTGTATGGGGAAATAGTCTGACCATGTTACGCTGGCAAGATAAAAAAATATTTTCTTTAGCTTGCCCG
>NZ_JBFGZY010000205.1:0-4339 GCF_041586535.1 Psychromonas sp.
ATCGAAGAGATGAAAAAAGCGGTGATTGATGATGGTGTTGACTTAATCGGCTATACCCCTTGGGGATGCCTGGACTGTGTTTCCTTTGGCACAGGTGAATACCGTAAACGTTATGGTTTTATCTATGTCGATAAAAATGATAACGGCAGCGGCACCATGCGGCGCAGCCGTAAAAAGAGCTTTGCCTGGTATCAGCAGGTAATTCAAAGCAACGGTGAGGCTTTATAATCACGGTTTATCACAACTGAAATAGATATACCCATTCAAAGTCTTATCCTGCCCCTTGATTTATAAGAAAGGGGCATCTTTGCCATTATATTGTCTTTTATTTTTAATTAGTTAGGAGAAAAAATGTTATCTGTTGTTGTTGATCTCGGTGGCACAAATATCCGTCTTGCGGTTTGTGAGCTTGAAACTGGAAAGTTGAGTCAATTAAGAGAGTTTGCCTGCGCAGAATTTATCACACTTGAAGCTGCACTTACTCACTATTTTTCGACATTGCAGGATGAGGTTAAACATCTTTGTGTTGGCATCGCCTGTCCTGTTGATAATGACCATGTTGCTATGACCAACTTAAGCTGGGAATTTTCCAAGCAGGCACTGAAAGATAAATTAAAGTTAACCTCTTTATATGTAATTAATGACTACACTGCTATTTCATTAGCTGTGCCGTTTCTTTCTCAGCAGGAAAAAATACAAATAGGCGGTGGTCAAGCGAAAACTGATGGCGTAACGGCAGTATTTGGCCCGGGCACCGGACTAGGCGTTTCACACATCATGAAATCGGCGGGTAAATGGATAAGCCTGGATGGTGAAGGCGGACATGTCAGCTTTACTGCGAATACACGCGAACAAGCAGAGATTTTATTCCTGTTGCAGGAGCAATTTGGCCATGTTTCAGCAGAGCGTATTTTGTCCGGACAAGGTCTCGTCAATTTATACCAAAGTCTGTGCACGTTATCTAAACAGCCCGCTAAATTTAACCAGCCTAAAGATATATCTCAGGCGGCACTCGATGGCAGTTGCGCTATTGCACGAAGAAGTCTGCAGGTTTTCTGTCAGGTGATGGGCGGTTTTGCCGGCAACCTTGCGTTGAATCTGGCTTGTACCGGTGGGGTTTATATCGCCGGTGGTATTGTACCGCGCTTTGTGGATTTCTTTCAAACGAGTGAGTTCAGAAGTTTCTTTGAAGATAAAGGGCGTTTTCAAGGTTACCTTTCAACCATTCCTACCTTTTTAATAACCAATGATAACCCGGGGTTATTGGGGGCTTCTGTTTACCTTCGTCAAGAATTAAGAGAGACACAACAATGATAAGCAATTGTATTTTATATACGGAAAATTATAATAAAATTTAATGAGCATAATCAACCTAATATTGAATTTATAATTTGGTTAACAGCTCAAAAACACGTAGAGAAGGGAATAAATGAGCACTATTGTTGATGTCTGCAAGCTAGCGGGTGTATCCAAAGCCACTGTATCACGAGTTATTAATGGTACTGGGCAGGTCAAAAAATCAACTCAAGAAACGGTTCATGCTGCCATGGAACAGCTGGGTTTTCGGCCCAACAGCTTGGCACAAGCGCTCGCAGCCAAACAGACCAATAGTATTGGTCTGGTAGTATCCGATTTTCAAGGGGACTATTTTGGTACCCTGCTTAAGCAGGCATCAACCAGTGCCGAAGGTGCCAATAAAGAGCTGATCGTTACTAATGGTCATAATGATGCTCTACGTGAATATGAAGCTATTCAGCTACTCGCGGATCGTAAATGTGATGCCATCGTCTTGTACAGTCGAAAAATGACCATGGAACAACTGCAAAAATTAAAACAGCAACTATCGGTGCCTTTGGTGTTGATCAACCGCGAGTTATCTGAGCCGCTGTTCCACTCGGTGACCTTTGATCAAAGATCCCCGGTCAATTTAATGATGAATCACTTGATAGCTTACGGGCACCGCAAAATAGCTTGTATAACCGGGCCAATAGAAACCCCAACGACACAAGCCCGTCTGACGGCATATAAAGAAGTATTACAACAACACGCAATCAGATTTAATGAACATCTGGTAAAAAATGTCAAATACGGATTACAAGATGGTTATGATGCTTGCCAGGAGCTAATCAAAAGCAACTTACCCTTTTCAGCGCTGTTCGCTTTTAATGATGAAATGGCGCTGGGCGCATTAAAAGCATTAACCGATGCCGGCATTCGCGTGCCGGAGCAGGTTTCGATTGCAGGAATAGACAACATCCCCATGACGAAATTTTCCCACCCTACGATCAGCACAATTGATTTACCGATTGAAGAGGTAACCAAACATGCGGTTGAAATCGCGCTTAAACTTGCCGCAGGAGAGCAATGTGCCTTTTTAAACCAGTACAAAGGAAAACTGCTTCAGAGAGATTCGGTTTTACCCTATCATTCGCACAAAAATTGGCTTACCTGCTAAAGGAGTAATTTGTGATTAAAGCAATAATTTTCGATATGGACGGAGTGATCGTTGACTCTGAACCTTTCTGGCGTCAGGCCAAGGTCAATGCGGTTGCCCGTTTTGGCGGTAATATCACCCTGCAGCAGACCTACCAAAGCACCGGTTTGCGTATTGATGAGATTGCGCAGCATTGGATTCGCCATTGTGGTCTTGACCCTGCATGCCAACAGGCGCTTTGTGATACGATACTGGATGAAGTAATCGAACAGATCAAGCATAATGGCAAACTACTGCCGGGCGTACTTGAGAGCCTGCAATGGCTGGCGACAACTGAGCTGAAAGTTGGCTTAGCCTCCTCTTCTCCCTCGCGGTTAATTGCAGCAGTATTAGATATTTTCGATCTCAATCAATATATTAGCATTAAGGTTTCGGCAGAACATTTACTGCTGGGCAAACCCCATCCGCAAGTTTATTTAGAAGCGGCAAACCAGTTAGGCATTGCAGCGCAACAATGCCTGGCAATAGAAGATTCAGTTAATGGATTATTGGCAGCCAAAGCAGCCAGAATGGTAGGTGTATGCGTTCCGGAGCCGGGACAGGAAAATAATCCGAGTTTCGGCATCGCAGATTATAAATTCACCTCACTTGAAGAATTTATCTCTCCAACCATCAGCAAATTACTGCGCATTAAACTGCCCGCATAACTTTTTCAAAATAGGGCTGCTGCATAATAAGGCAGCCCTTACAAAAATAAATCACAGCAATAACAGAGACCTTTAACCGCACCGGGAAAACATATTTATTTTTATTGTTCAGCTTAGGTTCATATTGAATAGGTTTTAATGGTTATAACCACTCTATTATGACCATTAAGGACTTTCTCTATGAATAATCAAAAGATCGACATAGCGAACTGTACTGCGAAAAAAATGTGTAAAGGCGCACTGCTGCTCATTGCCAGCGCCCTGTTATTTAGCCGCGCAGAAGCGAACGAGTCAGAGACCACTCATTCCAGTGTTTCCTACGGTGAATTATCGCAGACATTAAACGATGATAAACGCGCAACCATCAGAACAAACAATGTCGGCACTGTGATACCGGATCAAAGCACAGATAAAGCAACCGGGAAAACCCGGGAAGAGATACAGCAATTAAAACAAGCAACAGCACAAAGCGGCTCCTTAGTGCAGGTAATGAACAGAAGTTATGCACCGGAGTTCACTATCTTTAATGCATTCACCACCTTATATGATGATTTTGATCAGGACGGATTTTATCAAACGTTCAGTGTGGTATTTGATGCTGATATGTACAGCTATGACGGATATGACAGCAGTACAGTATATGCCCTGTTATATCTAAGTGAGAATGGTGGCCCCTGGAAACATTATTACACAACCGATGATTTTGTTATTCACGGTGACAGCGAGCTTGACGAATACGAAGTTGTCACGACTTTTTTGCAAGGTTATCATCCGGAACATTATGATCTGTTGATTGATCTTTACCGGGTAGGTTCTCCCTACATTGTTGCCACCTACAGCTCCAATGACAGTGATGCTCTTTACGCTCTGCCGTTAGAAAGCAACGACTATGATCAGGTTTATGTGGAAGCTGTGCATGTCCACCACGGGGGTGGGGGTAGTCTATCAGTGTGGTCAATATCGCTATTATTATTACTCTTAGCAGGCCGCTTATCGCGCAATTTCATTCAAGGTGTGAAGTAATAAAGCGCATCGGTATAATACCAAATCCGGTAATTATCTACTCATTTATACTTGCTAAAATGAATGCTAGCTAGACATAAAACTACGTTTTAGTCTTTGTTATTGATTTGATTCAGAACGTCCTGTTCTTCACCACTTTGTGGCCAGCTAAAGCTGTTCAAAATCGTTCCATACG
>NZ_JBFGZY010000206.1:0-4275 GCF_041586535.1 Psychromonas sp.
CCATTTTGCGGAGCAAGTGTCTTACCGTATAAGCCGACAGATAACAGTGCCAGTGGATTCATCGCTTCATCGAGACGTAACCCTTCCACATAAGGGTAATCAATTCCGCCGCCAATATGCCGGGAGCCTTGCCCGCGCATCTGCTTGGGATCATAGAGCGTTTCGAAGCGCACGTATTTAGCATTGCTGGTAGGTGAAGCGAGCTTAAGCAGCGAAGCCAGACTAAAGCCTAACCAGGGGATATTCATCGACCACGCCTCAACGCAGCGCATCCGGTACAGGCGCTCTTCAATAGCAAAACGGCTTAATAAATCTTCGTAGTTAAGTGTTAGCGGTTTATCAACCAACCCATCGATCAGCAGCTGCCAGGGATCGACTTTAAACTGCTGAGAATAGGAAGCGGGATCCCCTTTACCCGTACCAAATTCATAAAAGTTATTGTACTGCAATACCTTTTCTTCGGGCGTCATGGGGCTTAAAGATTGATAACGGTTATTTTTTGCGTGTCGGAGCGGTGAGCGCTCAAAGTTTAAATCAGAGTAATTGACTTTCTTTCTACCGCTGAAAAGATCAAATAAGCCGGCTTGTGCGCTGCTTGCCAAAGGCAGTGTTAAAGCTGATAAACCAAGTGCTTTAATCAGCAGGCGGCGATTTTGATAAACGCTTTCAGCGGTTAACTGTGACTCTTTAAGATCTGATTTCCTGCTTTTTTTTATAAGCATAACCTACCCCGGTAAAGTCCATCATAAAAACATAGACCACAGCAACCGGGAATTAATTTCATAAAAAGTAAAAAAACAGAAAAATATTTCTGTTTTTAAATCAGGGTGGTGACTGGAAAGTCGCTATTTATTAAGGTCTGCTGTTAACCTTAATGACTTCTGCCCGCTTGCCCAGTATTTTCGCTCAAAGGGAGTAATTGCCGTTGTGCTTTGATACTCTGCAACGTCACAGCTTTGACCTGCAAGCTCTAATGCCCGGGCAAACTCCTGCACATAGGTAAACCAGTTACTGCGCAGTTCAAACTGTCCGCCAAGTTGTAATATGGCAGGAAAAACCGCACTGCCATGCCAGCGCCGCTGCAGATGTTTGGCCTTCGGCCAGGGATTCGGATAGAGCAGATAATGATGGCTTAACTGCCAACCCGCCTCTACCGCTAAGCGCCAGAAATCATTCAGGTTAACCTGTAATAATCGATAGTTATCAGCAACCGATTGCGGATGCCTGGATAACCGGTCAGCTGATTTGTCCATTCCCAGGACAATGGCTTCGGGATGCTGCTGAGCAAGATGATAAGTACTCTCACCCACACCGCAGCAGGAATCAAAGATAATCGGCTTGCCTTGTTGTTCAACCCATTTTTCACAATCTTTAAAAGCATCCAGGGTATGCTGCTGATAAGGCTTACGGAACGGATGGGTAAGATGCTTTAAAACAATTTCATCCAGTTGTTCGTGCAAGCCCTGCTGATTGGAAATAATGACTCTTGAATTACCTGATTCACTCATGAACGTATCCCCACACCATTTTTAAGCAGCAATGTCACAACGGTATAAAAAACCACAATAAAAGTACCAATCACGGAAAAAGACCACACTATTGAAACATCTGCTATCCCCAGAAAACCATAACGGAAGGCATTGATCATATAAAAAACAGGATTGAAGTGTGAAACGCCCTGCCAAAATTCAGGCAGCAAACTAATAGAGTAAAATACACCACCAAGGTAGGTTAACGGTGTTAACACGAAGGTAGGGATAATACTGATATCATCAAAAGATCGCGCGAAAATTGCGTTCAGCAGTCCGCCAATTGAGAATAAAATAGCGGTGCAGACAACACTTAATATTAATACCAGAATATTATGAATCTGCAGGTCTACAAAAAACAGAGAAACACAAGTGACTAAAAAGCCAACCATTAAACCACGGGCAACTCCGCCGCCAATATAACCCAGGATGATTATATAGTTCGGCACCGGGGCGACCAGTAACTCTTCAACATGACGCTGAAATTTAGCACTGTAAAAAGAGGAAGCAACGTTGGAATAGGAGTTGGTTATCACCGACATCATAATCAGTCCCGGCACGATAAAAGACATATAGCTAAAACCACTCATCTCTCCGATGCGCGAGCCGATCAAATTACCGAAGATAACAAAATAGAGACTCATTGTAATAACCGGCGGCACCAGAGTCTGCACCCAAATGCGCAAAAAACGGGTTATCTCTTTTGTCCAAATACTTTTTAACGCGATAACATAATTACTATTCATTATTTAAATTGCCTTTTTCCACTAGCCCGACAAACAACTCTTCTAATCTATTCGCTTTATTGCGTAAACTGTTTACACGAATTCCCTGAGCCGTTAATTCATCAAAAACTTTGTTTAACGATTGTTCTTTTTTTATCTCTATTTCCAGGGTGCTATCATCTATTTTAGCAATCGAAAAATGCTCACTGCTGGGGGTGTTTTCAGGAGGATCGATATCGAGAATAAATGTTTCACTGTCCAGACGTGTCAACAGTTCTTTCATGCTGGTATTTTCAACCAGCACACCCTTATCAATAATACCAATATTACGACACAGCATCTCAGCTTCTTCAAGATAATGAGTGGTTAAAATAATCGTCACCCCCTGTGCGTTTATTTTTTTTAAAAAATTCCACATGGTTCGGCGGACCTCAATGTCCACGCCGGCAGTAGGTTCGTCCAGAATCAATAATTTTGGCTCATGCATCAGTGCCCGGGCGATCATTAAACGGCGTTTCATACCGCCTGATAATTCACGGGAGGGTTCGTTGCGTTTTCCCCAGAGATCTAATTGTCTGAGGTATTTTTCAGCGCGGATGAAAGCTTCTTTGCGTTTAATGCCATAATAACCCGCCTGATTGACCAGTATCTGAATCGGTGGTTCAAACTGGTTAAAGTTAAACTCCTGTGGTACCAGACCAATCTGGCTTTTAGCAGCTTCAAGCTGAGTATCCAGATCGTAACCAAAGACACTTACCGTGCCTGCAGTCTTGTTTACAAGTGATGAGATAATGCCGATGGTTGTGGATTTACCCGCGCCGTTAGGACCGAGCAGTGCGTAAAAATCCCCCTTCTTAACCTGCAGAGAGATCCCCTTTAGTGCTTCAACACCACCTTTGTATACCTTTCTGATATCTTTTAATTCAATTGCATACATGCTTTTTCTGCCTTAATCATTAAAACTAACGAAGCCAATATAAGGCAGGTTACGATAAAGCTGAGCGTAATCTATGCCATATCCGACAACAAACTCATCTCCAATAGAAAAACCTTCCCAAGCAACCTGTACCTCTACTTCCCTACGGGAAGGTTTAGTAAGCAATGTGCAGATAGCAAAGGATTTTGGATCGCGTAATTGCAGCATTTTTGTAATCTTGGAGAGTGTATATCCTGTGTCGATAATATCTTCAACAATCAATACATCACGGCCATGAATTTCCTCATCAAGCTCTTTTAATATTTTTACATCCCCGGAGCTATCTGTACCATTACCATAACTTGAGGTGGTCATAAAATCTAAAATCACAGGTACGGTAAGTAATCGGGCCAGATCAGCTAAGAAAATAGCAGAGCCACGCAACAAGCCAATAAGTACAAGGGATTCAGTATTTTTATAACGTTCATTAATTTCTGCAGCCATCTCCTGGATACGTTGTTTAATCCGCTCTTCCGAAATCATGGTAGTGATAGTATGGTTAGGATTCATGGAAACTCCGTTTAATAAAATAGCTGATCATTGTATCACTAAATATTATACCAATTGGATTAATTAAATGATCTGTTTAGGCGTCAGAAAAAATAAATGAAAGCGAGGCATTGATTGCAGTAACTAGTTGTTCTAATTGCAAAATCAATAACAAAGACTAAAACGTAGTTTTATGTCTAGCTAGCATTTATTTTAACAAGCATAAATGATCAGATAATTAATCTGATTGGTATAAGGTCCTAAACATACAATATTAGGCAGTATTACTTCGGCGCTTAAACGAAAAAATCCCTGCTGACATAGTCAACAGGGATTTTTCGTTTTATTAGGCGCTTGGCGATGGAACAGGAGGTGTAGAGCACCTCCGCTCATGACACGGTGCTGTCGCACACTACAGGGCACGCGGAGCTTAGCCCGCTCGTAAACCAGTGCTGCCGCACTACTCGCCCCGACTATCACATGATTTGCATGCCACTGCGTGGCAGCTCTTTATTGCCCATGCTCGAGTAGTCATAGCCCCCTTGCCTGTCGGCAA
>NZ_JBFGZY010000207.1:0-4256 GCF_041586535.1 Psychromonas sp.
AGACTAACGCAACTTAATGTTGCAATGCCTAAACCGTTGACGACAAGAATCACCTTGCTTTAGCTGGGTGAGCTTCAAAAACTATAATGGCGCACTAGATCTTCAAAAATTTGCCTTACCTGCGACCATTTGGGCTCTCGCTGGTGCTGTTTTTTTAAACTATATGGTGCTCTAGTGATCCTTGTCTTCAATTTCTCCAACCAAAATCAATGCATAACACATTTTCTGTGCCAACTAGCTGTTTTTAATGATTGATATGGTCTAAGTTTTATTTCATCAGCGTATTTTTAATGCAAAGCAGGCGACGCACAACGCAGTTATCGTTTTGCAAAAAATAGCAAAATAACGTGTTTCTTGCGCTGATATTAAGTCCTTGTCGAATTGATCATTAAAACTAAATCCGATAATTATCTATTCATTTATACTTGTTAAAATGAATGCCAGCTAGACATAAAACTACGTTTTAGTCTTTGTTATTGATTTGATTCAGAACGTCCTGTTCTTCACCACTTTGTGGCCAGCAAAAGCTGTTCAAAATCGTTCCATACGATTTTGTGTAATTAGAACAACTAGTTACTGCAATCAATACCTTGCTTTCATCCATTTTTATACGCCTAAATAGATCATCTAATTAACGGAATTGGTATAACAGGAGAATTACCTGAAATTATGGAATTTACTGAAATAATATCTATTGCAGGTTATGCCATTGAAGCTATCGGTGTCTTCGCTGTTGTGGTTGGGTCGATGATTTCTTCGGTTATATTTATCCGCTCATTTCGGTATTTACCGGAAGGCGTTGCATACCGTACCTATCGCAGACAATTGGGTCGTTCTATTATGCTGGGGTTGGAGTTTTTAATTGCCGGAGATATTATAAGAACGGTTATTGTGTCAGATACATTAGAGAACGTAGCTGTTCTGGGTATGATTGTCTTAATACGTACTTTCCTTAGTGTGACACTTCATCTTGAGATAGAAGGCAGGTGGCCCTGGCAAGAAGAGGATAAAGAGACACCTTAACATCAAATTACCTGACAGGTACCAGTTCTATTTCAGGCAGTAGATTATGGCTGTGATGTTTACTGTGTGGATGGGCAGCAGTGGCAATAATTCCGTATGTGTCATATCAACCATCAGCAAAGCGCCAGCTTCGTCAGTTATTTCACGGAATTTAGCAAAGTTGATTTGGCGCGGTATTGCTGATCTACCTGTAATAATCAACTTAGGTTTGTGCTCAAGGGCCAACTGAAGTACTTGATCATAGTCGATTTCGAAAGTATGTTGCGTAACACCGTATTGGACAGCATTGAACCTAAACAGGTGTGCTATGAGTCTTCTCTTGCTGGGAAAGAGCCGTGGTCTGTTATTATACCAATCAGATAATTAATCTGATTGGTATTATCTTTGCCTTAATTAAGTGGATGAGTAGGCGAAGGTATAGAGCAGGAGATGTTTTTGCCATAAATTAAAAGCGTTCCGCTGAAGTTAAGTTGACCTTGTAAAGATAAAGTTTACTATAGGAAACTATTTTGGGCCTGATAACAAAGCAATAGACGTAATGGATGTACCAGATGTCCCATAGCCATTGGCAGCGATCTGAGTGCTACGAAGTGTGGATAATGGAGTGTTACATATGTCTGAACAATTAGGGACTGGATTCAATTCAACGTCAGTCCCTTGCCATTGAGGGTTCATTATCATTATTCAACTGCTAACCGTTGAAAAGTAGGAGGTATTGAGCGTATGAGGGAAACATTATTTTGGCAGGTGTCAGGGCGGGGCAATGACCTGGTATTAGTGCATGGCTGGGGGATGAACGGTGCTGTTTGGCAACAAACAGTAACAATGCTTGAAACTCACTTTAGAGTGCATGTTGTGGACTTGCCAGGTTATGGTCACAGCGCACACTGTCATGCTCAAAACCTCGATGAAATCGCGCAGATGTTAATGGTCGGTGCGCCCAAAGACGCAATATGGGTAGGTTGGTCATTAGGAGGATTAGTCGCGACCCACATGGCGCTGCATCATGTGGATTATGTGAAAAAGCTTGTTACGGTAGCCAGCTCACCTAAGTTTTCTGCAGAGAAACAGCCGGTTATTTGGCGTGGTATTCAGCCCAATGTATTAGCCGCTTTTACAGAGCAGCTGGTGGATGACTTGCAAACCACTATTGATCGCTTTATGGCACTGCAGGCGATGGGCAGCCCGTCAGCACGGCAGGATGTAAAGCAACTCAAACAGGCAGTGTTGTCTCGTCCTCTGCCGAATCCAGATTCGTTATTGGCGGGTCTGAAAATATTGTCTGATGTGGATTTACGCTCGCAACTTATGAAAATATCAGTACCTATGCTGCGCTTATATGGCCGCTTAGATGGCCTTGTTCCGCTTAAGGTGGCCAAAGATCTGGATAAGCTATTACCCCATACTGAGCAGTATATTTTCACGCGGTCATCGCATGCTCCTTTTATGACAGAAGCTGAGACATTCTGTAACCAGTTGCTTAGTTTTGCTGAGAGTTAAATCAAGTCCCGGACAAAATAAACGATTTTTTGGCGCTCTGGTGTGCGCCAACAGGAGCACACTCAAGCTTTATTCTTTAAAAGAGGCAGGTTGAATTAACCCTTACCCACGGTGGTAACGCTGAGGTACAAAAGGCATTTTTTCTACCGTCATCGGCAGCTTTTTACCCCGTACTTCGGCAAATATTTCTGTGCTAATTGCGCTAAAGTGACTGTCAATATAGGCCATTGCAACCGGCATACCTTTTGACGGGCCAAAGGTACCACTCGTTACAATACCAATTTCATTATCATCTTCTGAAAATAGTTTACAACCTTCACGCACTGGTGCTTTGGATCTACCGACTAAACCTATACGCTTACGGGGAACATTTTTCGTCCTGATTTGCTCGAGAATAAGCTCTGCCCCCGGGAAGCCGCCAGGTCGTTCGCCATCAGAGCGACGGGCCTTGCTGATACCCCATAATAAGCTGGCTTCGACCGGGGTGGTTGTCGGATCCAGATCATGACCGTATAAACATAAACCACACTCAAGACGTAAGGAGTCTCGTGCGCCAAGACCAATCCACTCCACTTCTGCGAAAGCGAGGAACTCACGTGCCAACGCCTCGGCACTTCCCGCAGGAACTGAGATCTCAAAGCCATCTTCGCCGGTATACCCTGAGCGGCTAACATAACACTCCACGCCAGCAAGTTTTATAATTGCCGCATCCATAAACAGCATCTCACTCACTGCCGGATTGAAACTTTCCAATACTTTGCTGGCCTTTGGTCCCTGTAGGGCAAGCAATGCACGATCTTCTATAATTTCTAATTTTACATCTGCAGGCAGGTTTGCTTGCAGATGTGCGATGTCCTGTGCTTTACACGCAGCATTAACTACAACAAAAAGATGATCACCAAAGTTTGTTATCATTAAATCATCATTAATTCCGCCCTGATCATTGGTGAAAAAAGCATAACGTTGTTTGCCCACTGGCAGATCGATAATATCGACAGGGACGAGTGACTCTATTGCCTGCGCGGCCTTTTCACCAATAAGGCGTAATTGCCCCATATGTGAGACATCGAATAACCCGGCGGATTCGCGGCAATGTAAATGCTCTTTGCGTACACCGAGTGCATATTGAACGGGCATATCATAACCGGCGAAAGGTACCATTTTTCCACCCATCTCTATATGTAGTGCATGTAAAGGGGTAGTTAGCAATTTTTCAGACATATGTTTATAACTCCATTATTCACGTTTGATGACGAGCGGGTTAATGCCGATGCGTGCATCTATTGTTGGGTATTTCTGTAAAATAGTTTCCTATAATAAACTTCATTTTTTAAAGTTGATTTGATGCACGTAAAGTGTATTTGTTAACAGCCGCATAACTAACCTCAGCTCTGGATAAGCAAATCGCTACAATACCGCTATTTCCGCGTATTTCTGCGTTAAATCATCTACCATAGCCGGCTATTGCTACGATGATTCGCCTTGAACTACACGAAACTAACGGCACTGTATAATATATACCCATGTTACTTCAAAATGCTTTGTCAGGCACAAGCTCGGAGACCAGAGCAAGACGCAACATGAGGTAATGGTTTTTCCCTTTTCGATTGGTGCAACGCAGCACTGGTTTTCGAGCTCGCGCCCCATAGGGCAAGGTAAATTGCACCAATCTGCTTTGTTATAAAATTTCTATGTAGAATAACTATACTTCAATTTTATGCCTGGCATCTCGG
>NZ_JBFGZY010000208.1:0-4221 GCF_041586535.1 Psychromonas sp.
ATAGACTAGAGCGCCATATAGTTTAAAAAAACAGCACCATTTGGGCCTCGACCTTCGGGAGCGCCTAAAAATCGCTCATTCTGCGTTGTGTCAGCTCGAAAGAGATCTCTATTCCTTCGCTAACACGCCTTGCCTGAGCGACTTTTAGTCAGCTCTGGCGTTCGTTTTTTAAACTATATGGTGCTCTAGCGTTATAATCCCGGCACTTGCTGTTACCACAACTGCAATTGTACGTCCGATCACTCAGCTTTAAATTCGGATTGTGGCTACCACAATCACAGCAGAGCTTGCTCGATGCAAACCAACGCTCGGCAATAACTAACCTCAACTCTGGATAAGCGACATCCCTCAACACCGCTCTTTTCGCCCCTTTCTGCGTTAAGTTTGCTTGTAATAGCCGGCTATTACTTCACAACCTGGCCTTGAAAGGAACGAAAATTCCGGCATTGAGCCCTACCAGAGTCAATAAAGATAACTTCATCTATTATAATGCCCACTATCCAGAGTTGAGGTTAACTAATAAAGCATTCGCCCATTCGCACTTATAAGTAAGCTGGCGCCTAAACTCGTATAATCCAACGTCTGCAATATGACGCGCCAGTTTACCGTTTGCCATCACTCCTGGTATTAAGGTGAATCTGGAGTTTGTTCAAACCAATATGGTATTCGCCAAATTTGATGCAAAGCTAGATCAGCTACGCTTGTATGAACTGCTTAAAGAGCAAGATCTTTTAATTAGTCCTGGTGAGCCAATGCGTTTCGTTACCCATCTCGATATTAGTCGTGCAGATATCGACACTTTTTAGCATCCTTAAAAAAACGCGGTTGTCCATGCAATAAGAGTGCGTTTAACGGAGATGAAATGATTCGGACCTTGGAAAGGATCCAAGAGTCAGCAGCACAGCTCTTGACGAAGCTTGAGCTGTAAGCCTGAGTATGTTGACCTGATCAATTATACTCAAAAAGAAAAACGCAAAACCTGCGCAAAGCAGAGTTTAAAATGAATACAACTCTCTGTTTATAAATAACTGGTTATGCTATAAGTAGAACCAACGAAAGGACGATAGGGCGCATTGGTACGAATGCGATCTGATACACTGTGATGAGTATTCAATTATGAAACTGGTTTATAGCAACGAAAGTCATTTTCTTGTGAACAATGTAAAAAACCTTATCGAAGCACAAGAGATAAACACTTTTATCAAAAATGAATTCGCACAGGGGGCCGTGGGCGAAATATCCGCATTCGATTCATGGCCTGAAGTTTGGGTAATTGATGATGCAGATTATGATCGCGCAGTAGAAATTGTGAAATCTTCGCAAAGAAGTAACAATGCAGCCGATTGGATCTGTAAAAACTGCTCTGAGAAAAATGATCCCTCTTTTGAAATATGCTGGAATTGCCAGCGTGAAAAGATATAACTTCTTGCCTTTTGTATATGCCTATAAAAGCACTCCTATACAAAAGGCAAACGCTGAATCACCTCAACCTGGTTAAAAGCAGGCGGTAATTAAAATAAGCCTGAATGTGGAGTCTCTCTGTTTTGAATAATTTCATGTTTGAACTGACCCGTATTACCCACAAAGCATCCCTGGCAAAAAGCCCTAATGAGCAGGTTCAGCTGGTAGTCAGTGCGATTAAAGAGGTAATAAATGTCGATGTGTGCACCATCTACCGACGGAACAGCAATAATGATATGGCGCTACTGGCAACACATGGGCTACCAAGTAGGCATCCAATAATTATTCCGCAACATTTGGGGCTGGTTGGATTGGTGGCCGAATCCCGGCATACCCTGAATATAACCGAGCCTGCCGAACATCCTGACTATTATTTTATCCGCCAATCCGATGAGCAGGCGTTTCACAGTTTTTGTGGTACTCCATTAGTTGACCGCGGTGAGGTTATTGGTGTTTTGGTGGTGCAGAGCCGCAAGTCGGAGTTATTAGGTCAAGAACAAGAAGCTTTTGTTTCAACGCTTGCATCACACCTTGCGCTATTAGTATCTGCTATACCTCAGGAAAAAGGCGTGCTTTCCAAACACAATCTTCGTTCCAAGGGACTTAGCGGAGCATCAGGTACAGCCATCGGAAAAGTTCAACTGGTTAAGTCTGAATGCCTGATGGATTTTCCTGATTCAAATGCCCTGGAGCCGACTCATGAACTGGCACAGTGGCGAGAATTAAAAACGGCAGTTGCCGCCGAAATGCACAGAGAGCGTGACGCAGTTGAAAAAAATTTAGGCGGGAGCCTTGCTTCAATTGCTGATATTTATCAGGTGCTACTGGCCGATCGTACCTTTGGTGATAAAGTTGAAAGCTATCTCGGCAATGGCTTAAGTTTACTTACTGCGATCAAACATACTGTACGCTATTTTTCAGATATATTCCAAAGTATGAACGATCCTTATCTCCGGGCGCGGCGTGATGATATGCTTTACCTGGGCGATAAACTCTACCAAGTCTGGTTAGGCAAAAATGTTTCACAACCTAAACTTGGGCGAGGGACTCCTATTGTATTGATCGGCAACCAGATAAGCGTATCAGATATTATAAGTCTGCCTGCAGATCAACTTGTCGCGATTGTCTGCTTTTCCGGTGCCGCATTGTCACATATATCCGTATTTGCAAACGCGTTAGGCATTCCCGCTGTAATGGGCACCGGTGAGTTAAAAGGATTGAAAAGCGGCGAGCAGGTTATCGTTGACGGTAATATAGGGCAGATTATTCGTAATCCTTCCAAGCCGGTACTCAAAGAGTATAAAATCCTGGCGGGGAGTCAGTTACACATTGATCAGAAATTACAGCAGCTAATTGACAAACCGGCGATGACAACTGACGGAGTACGCATCGAATTATTTGCCAATTCCGGACTGCAGGCGGACATCATGCCCGGACTGCGTCACGGAGCGGACGGGATAGGCCTTTTTCGTACTGAAATTCCTTTTATGGTCCGTGATAACCTGCCTTCAGAAGAAGATCAGATTCAGGTCTATCAACAGGTCATCAAGGCCTATGACGGTAAGCCCGTTTATATTCGCACGTTGGATGTGGGGGGAGATAAACCTCTGCCTTACCTTCCTGTTATTGAAGAAGAAAATCCTGCATTAGGCTGGCGGGGCGTTCGTTTTACACTAGCTAATTTACAATTAATGATGACTCAGTTGCGCGCAATTATTCGCGCTGCAGAGGGACAAAAAAATATCCATATTTTACTGCCTATGCTGAGCTCCACTGCAGAACTAGATAAATGCATCGAGTTGGTTGATATGGCTTGTATGCAGCTGTCTGAGGAAGGTGTCGCCCCGGAACGCCCCAAAATAGGCATAATGGTTGAAGTTCCCGCCGTTATTCCGCTACTGCAATTCTGGCATAAGAAAATAGATTTTATTTCTATTGGTTCAAATGATTTATCACAATATCTATTAGCAACAGATAGGAATAATCCCTTTGTCGGCAAATTATTTGACTCGCTTCATCCTGCCGTCATTCATGAACTGCAACGAATTGTACAGATAGCGGAAACTTACACTATTCCGTTAAGCTTATGCGGAGAAATGGGCTCAGATCCTGTTGCCGTGATGCTGTTAATTGGACTTGGGGTTCGCAGGGTAAGCCTGAGTTCGTCCAAATTGCCATTGATTAAGTGGATCATCCGCTCGCTTTCAACAGCAGATGCACAGGAGTTTACCCGACAAGCCTTACTGCTTGATAATGCAGCTGCAATTCGGCAACTGGGTTACGCCACATTGGCAAACTTAGGTATTAATATCGATAACAATAACAGCATTAATCCATTGTAACTACTCGGGTCGTCGCTATTTAAGCCTATTTATGCGTTTGCAAATGCTCACTTAAACGACTTTTGAAATGAATTTGCAAAAATGACGTTTACAGGAGATGAAAATTTAATTTATCAGATTAGACCGTAAAACTCCGCTGCTTTAGCTCGTGGATATAAGGTCTTGAGCACGAAGTGCTCATGTTGCTTGCAGAATTAATAACACTGGTTATAATTGGCGCTGTTCCATTTAAGTGTTGGTATTAACTATACTCATAGTAGTATCCAATCTTATAGGGGGAATGTGATGGATAAAGTAACTTTCACCGCTTTCCAACACTGTATTGATGCTCTCTCTTATACAGAATTAAAGCGCTTAAATCATCAAATCGAAACTCTTCTTTCTAAAGACGAAGTCGGCCAAGTTTTGGCTAAACGTG
>NZ_JBFGZY010000209.1:0-4178 GCF_041586535.1 Psychromonas sp.
ACGAGCTCGGAGACCAGAGCAAGACGCAACATGAGGTAATGGTTATTCCCTTTTCGATTGGTGCAACGCAGCACTGGTTTTCGAGCTAGCGCCCCGTAGGGCAAGGTAAATTGCACCAATCTGCTTTGTTATAAAATTTCTCTGTAGAATAACTATACTTCAATTTTATGCCTGGCATCTCGGCACAATTTGCCTTGCTGACTTTGCATCTTGAAGTATCATGGGTATATAACAAATAATATCCAACCTAGTCGGTAAATAAAGCAAACACTGTTTCACGTGAAACAGTGTCTGGCACTCCCGCGCTGTTTTTCTAATGCTGGTTACCGCCGCTTCCTTTATTTGGAATAACAGCACGCTGATGGTTTCATTGTTAATATGCAACCGTCCCCCGGATTGGATAGTTATCCTGACTGCGAACAAAAGTCAGACCGCGAACGACAACATCAAGTTCCGGTCGAAGCAGAGGGGCATTTGAAATATCAACGGCCTGAAGGGTTCCCTGCTCATTAACGATAAACATTCCCGGCTCGGAAAAGTTATGGTCAGTTTCCTGTTCGGAACGGGGCTGTGAAATATACAGACAAAGCGTTTTCATCTGCTCTTCTGTCAGACCGAAAGCGATAGGGTAGCTGACCGTCAGTTGTTCACTGTGCTCCTGCAGCTGTGCTTTTGAATCTCCCGAGACTGCAACAATACTCACACCGATTTCTGCCAAAGCGGCTTTGTGCTCTTCTAACAGGTTCAGGTATCGGGTGCACAGCGGACAGTGCTTACCCCGATAAACAACAACCATCTGCCAGGTTGCATCGCCCTGGGCTTTACCTAACTGAATATAAGAACCATCCAATAATTGTGCTTCAATCAGCGGAAAAGTATTACCTGCGCTTAGTTTTATAGAATTTGTCATCATATCCTCTTTATATTTTTATGGCTTTAGTTTTGCGTTACTGAAACAGAAGGGCATTTTTTACTACGGCAGAAGGTATTGTTTACCAATAAACTCAGGGTGATCAGCAGCAGGCTAAGAGCGGATACGCCATTCCAACCACACAGGGCAAAAACTTTGACACCCGCAAGAGAGCCGAAGGCCCCACCCAGGAAGTAACCAAGCATGTAGATCCCATTTATCCGACTTTGTGCAGCAGGGTCGATAGAAAACACCCTGACCTGGTTCGAAACCTGTGCACTGAATACACCAAAATCAATCAGAATAATTCCCGCAATCAATCCAGCCAGGCTGTCACCATAGAATCCAGAGATAACAAAGCCTGCAGCTATTAGCCCTAAAGCAATAGTGATCATGTTACGCGAACCGACTCTATTTACCAATAAACCGGAAAGTTTAGCGCCGCTTACCCCGGCCAGCGCGATAATGCCGAACATACCGGCTTGTTGTGCATCATAGCCAAAGGGGGGCTCGTTCACATGCAGAGCAAGCGTTACCCATAGCGCGTTAAATGAAGCAAACCACAGGGCGCCTGAAAAAGTAGACTGACGTAAAATCCCATGCTGTTTTACCAGGGTAAACATACTGCCAATCAGTATGCTGTAAGACATGCTGTTAGCGGGTTTATTGGGTGGCAAAAAGAGCTGTAGCAAAACAGCAAAGATCAAGGCTAAGATTGCTGACATAGCAAATACTGCACGCCAGCCAAATTGCTCTCCAACGAAACCACTCACCGTTCGGGATAGTAAAATACCGATCGTAAGACCGGTCATTAAGGTACCAATCACACGGCCTTTTTGTTCTGCGCTGCTCAATGAAGCTGCAAACGGAATCAGCTGCTGGGTAATATTGGCACTCAGGCCAATCACAAAACAGGAAAAAATTAGGATTAGCAGACTATCTGCAGAAAAGGCTAACAATGATGCGCCCATCAGAAAAAAAGATAAAATGGCAATAAGCCGCCTGCGCGGAATGTTATCGCCTAACGGAGAGATCAATAACAGTGCCGCGGCATAACCCAGCTGGCTAGCTGCCGGGATCATCCCTAAAGCATCACCACTGAGCCCGAGCTCCGCTGCTATCAATGGAAGAAGAGGTTGATTGTAATAAAGGTTTGCTACCGTTGCAGAGATAGCGCTGGACATTAAAAAAAGTAAACCTCTGCTGATAACCGGCTTGTTATTAGCTGATATGCCTACATGATTCATAGTCGACCTCTGATAAGATTATTATTAATACCAATTCCGATAATTAGATGATCTATTTAGGCGTAGAAAAAATGGATGAAAGCAAGGCATTGATTACAGTAACTAGTTGTTCTAATTACACAAAATCGTATGGAACGATTTTGAACAGCTTTAGCTGGCCACAAGGTGGTGAAGAACAGGACGTTCTGAATCAAATCAATAACAAAGACTAAAACGTAGTTTTATGTCTAGCATTTATTTTAACAAGCATAAATGATCAGATAATTAGTCTGATTGATATAACCTGCTTCGAGGTAAAGGGAGTCCATAGCAAGTATCTTTATCACCTGACCTCATTTGCTTTTAAGTTGTTTGATTTTTATCATGCAAACTTCAAACTATTTTTTTCAATGTAAAAACAACATTGTAAATGAATTAGTTAAGTTTATACTCAATAACATCATACTAACCATAGGCGAGCCTGATAATGCAATATAATACTTCTCTTCTTTGCGATATTTACGCTGATACTGTTGATGTTGTAGAACCCCTGTTAACTAATTTTGGTGGACGCAACTCTTTTGCCGGCGAAGTCGTTACCATCAAATGCTTCGAATCAGTCGGTCTGATCTACAAAACACTTGAAGAAAATGGCATCGGAAAAGTATTACTGGTTGATGGTGGCGGTTCTTTACGCCGGGCATTAATCAATTCTCATATTGCCGAACTGGCTGTCGAAAATGGCTGGGAAGGCATTGTCGTAAATGGTTGTGTTCGTGAAGTTGACCTGCTTGAAGAGTTAGATATCGGTATCCAGGCGATCACAGCTATTCCGGTTGGCGCTGAAGATACGGAAATTGGTGAAATCAACTCCCCGGTTAACTTTGCCGGTGTGACTTTCCTGCCTGAAGATATTTTGTATGCAGACAGTACAGGTATTATTATTTCGCCTGAGCCTCTCGATATAGAAGAGGTGGAAGACTTAGAAGATCTTGCATAGATAGCGGCGGTTAAAGCCCAATTACTATTTTATTAATTGGGCTTTATTACTGAAGATACAGAGTTCCAGGTATAGAAAGGCTCTCAGCTTGCGCTTTCTTCCGCTTGTTCTATTTTACCAACCAGGGCACTTAAACGCGCCTGCCACTGCTGATGTTCTTCCGTTAGCCTGATATTTTCAGCTTTTAATTGCTCACTTTTTTCAGCTAAACCCTGCTTATCTTCCTTTAACTCTTCAACTTCCATCTGTAACAATGCAATCGTATCTACCGCATTTTGAATTTTACTTTCTAGTTTTTCTAAAAGATCAAACTCCATCTACGCTCCCCTTAAAATAATGTATGCTGCGAATCCGTTGAGAATAAGCATTCCGGTTAGCTTATTCAACCATTGTTTTATATTTGCCGAATATATTATTACAATATAGCGATATAATACCAATCCAGAAATTAGTTAAGCGAAAAATGATGAAAAAAGAGATTAAGTCAGGAAAATACCGTCACTATAAAGGCAACTTCTACCAGGTTGAGGGAATTGCCACACACAGCGAAAGTGAAGAAAAGATGGTGGTTTATCGCCCGCTATATGGAAACCAGTCTTTATGGGTAAGACCGCTTGATATGTTTATTGAAGAGGTTGAAGTTGACGGTAAAAAACAAGCACGATTTGTTTTTGTTGGTGATGCCTGAAGAATCTCTGTTGTGAGGCTATCTCTTAGCCTCAAGCCTGTGGTTCAAGTTTAAAGTATCAAACCTGTGGATCGACTTCAGGCTTCATTATACCAACTCCGTTAATTAAATGATCTATTTAGGCGTAGGAAAAATGAGTGAAAGCAAGGCATTGGTTGCAGTAACTAGTTGTTCTAATTACACAAAATCGTATGGAACGATTTTGAACAGCTTTAGCTGGCCACAAAGTGGTGAAGAACAGGACGTTCTGAATCAAATCAATAACAAAGACTAAAACGTAGTTTTATGTCTAGCTAGTTCTCATCCAGAAACGTTAACATACTGAAATATATAAAAAAACAGGCAAAAAAGAAG
>NZ_JBFGZY010000210.1:0-4110 GCF_041586535.1 Psychromonas sp.
AGGGCTAAAAATCCATTACGCTGGTCTGGCGATATTCAAGATTGTGATGCAATTGGCGCTGTGACATTAAACCCAGATAAGCCGCTTAAAGAAGCAGCATAAAAATTAACTAATGAGTGACAACTGTCTTGAAAAACGCCGGATGCGCGACTTTTGTTAAACTTTTTATTTCGCCAAGATCTAACTCACGAGACAGATTGACTCTGGATGCTCCCATGTTAGCCAGAAACATTATCTGCCCTTCATTATGGGTGGTTAACTGTGTTGACGCATGTATATCAAGGGTTGGGAAATAGTTCTTAAGCAGATAAAGCAGCCCTAAATCCTGAACGATTATTCCGTCAATATCGGTATTAACCAGTTGGTTAAGTAACTTCACCAGAGCCTTTATTTCTTGTTCTAATATAAGGATATTCAGGGTTAAAAAAACTTTGCAGTCGAACTGGTGAGCAAGTTTAATCACGCCAAGCAGTTCATCAAATGAAAGATTAACCGCCCGGTTGCGCGCATTAAAGCTGTCTAAACCACAGTAGACTGCATCTGCACCGGCAATAATCGCGGCTTTAATCGACTCAACATCTCCACCGGGCGCCAATAATTCAATTTTTTGCTTGGTCACGCAATCACTCACTTAATAGATTTCAAAAGGGGGGAATTCTACCTGTATAGACTACTCATTACCATTGCTGCTACCGGGTTAGAGCTGGCTATGGGTAGCCGGCAAACGCACAGTCGTCGGACAGTGAAATTTTCAATAACAGAGTGAACGTAAATAATAGATAGAGTATGGCGAGACATTACTACCTTTCGCTGGACCGTGCGCACCGGGCTCGTATACGACACCAGCATATTTCCCATCACCAAATCGGTGGCACAAGATCAAAATGTTAATTAACATTATGCGCTATATCGGGACAGCCTACAGCTTAACTTCCCTTACAGGAATTAGTTTTCTAGCTCAAAAACAATCTTATAAAGCACACTGCAGTTACTTCCCGTATACGAGTATTGTCATCAGTTAACACTATTCACCAAATCTACGTTTCCTGTTAATCAACCTCAGCTTTGGATAGGCAAATCGATACATTGCAGCTATTTCTGCGTTAAATCATCTACCAATAACCGGCTATTGCTACGATGATTCGCCTTGAACTACACAAAACTAACGGCACTGTAAATACAAAACGTTAACATTATGATATTTAAAGGTAATTACGCCTTCATTATCCAGAGTTGAGGTTACTAAAGTTGTTGTGATTGTTGCATTTAAGCTGAGCTGCTCAATTATGCAATGCTTCATAGATTGTTTCAGCCAATGAATGGCTTATGCCGGGGATTTTTTGTAATTCGTCAATACTTGCGGCGATAACCCCTTGTAAACCACCCAAATGATTTAATAATGCCTGACGGCGTTTAGCGCCAACACCGGCAATATCTTCCAGTGCACTGCTTCTTCTTTTTTTATCACGCTGCTGACGGTGCCCCATAATGGCAAAACGGTGCGATTCATCGCGAATTTGCTGTATTAAATGCAGCGCAGGCGAATCACTGCTCATTTCAATTATTTCATGGCTGCCGGCTAAAATCAGTGTTTCTAAGCCAGCCTTACGGGTCACACCCTTCGCGATACCAATCAATAACGGGTATTTACCGTTAAAGTTATCTTCAAGGGAGCTGATAATATTTTCAGCCTGATTTAATTGCCCCAAGCCACCATCAATAAAAATAATATCGGGAATGTTTTCGGGCTGTTGCACCGTCTTAAAGCGCCTGGACAGAACCTGCCCCATTGCCGCATAATCATCTCCGGGGGTGATTCCGGTAATATTAAAACGCCGATAGTCCGATTTTTTTGCCCCCTCACGATTAAATACCACGCAGGAAGCTACCGTTTTTTCGCCCAGCATATGAGAAATATCGTAACATTCCATACGCAATATCGGCTTGTTTAAATCTAATTTTTCTTCTAATAACTGGTAGCGATGCAGGATATTGTTTTTTTGGTTGAGATGAGTCTGTAAGGCTATCTCTGCGTTCTTTTGAGCAAGCTTGACAAACTTGGCCCGCTCACCGCGCACCTCTGTTTTCAGGGTGGTTTTGTAACCGCAATATTCACTAAAAAGATCGCTAAACATAGCTCGATCGGTAAAGTCATCACTGAGTAAAATTTCCCGCGGTATCGCACGGCCGTTTTGACCTGAGAGATAAAACTGACTTAAAAAAGCACTGAGTACCTCATCCTGACTGGAATTTTTAGGAATTTTAGGAAAATAATTACGGCTGCCCAATATTCGTCCCTGGCGGACAAACAACAGATGTACACTGGCAATGCCCTGCTGATAAACAAAACCTACTACATCCAGCTGCTCAATATCACCGCTTACCCACTGCTGCTCCTGCACTTTTTTCAGAGATTGAATTTGATCCCGACGTATTGCCGCTTTCTCGAATTCCAGGCCGCTACTTGCCTCTTCCATTTCGCTAACCAGCTGGTTAATAACATGCTGGCTTTTACCCTGTAAAAAGGCGGTGGCTAATGCAACCTGATGCGCATATTCAGCTTCAGGCATGGCATTGACACAGGGGGCAAGACAACGCTTTAATTGATACTGCAGGCAGGGCCGGGAGCGGTTGTTATAATAACTGTCTTCACACTGACGTATCGGAAATAGTTTCTGCATCAGATGCAGGCTTTCCCGGACCGCTCCACCGCTAGGGTAAGGGCCAAAATAAGTGCCTTTGCGTTGGCGATTTTGAGAGCGTACTAAAGTCAATTGCGGATGTTTATGCGCGCTTAAAAATAGAAAAGGATAGGATTTATCATCACGTAATAAGACATTATATTTAGGTTTATACTGCTTAATGAAGTTGTGTTCGAGGATCAGTGCTTCCGTTTCAGTATGAGTAACCGTGACTTCGATACGGTCAATATGACTCACTAACGCAAGTGTTTTAGGATGCTTCTGAGTAAGACTAAAATAACTGCTCAGACGTTTTTTAAGATTTTTTGCTTTGCCAACATAGATAACCCTCTGCTGGTTAAACATACGGTAAACACCAGGCTCGGTGGTGACCGTTTTTAAGAAGCTTTCAGAGCAAAAGGCGCTCATATAACCATACAACCTGTTTTCTCAAACCACTTAACCATCGGAGTTTTAACATCGTTAAGTGGCTTGCTGATAAATATTATGCTAGCAAAATGTATGTCTGACAGATTACAGCAAGTCAGTATCAAGTATGCCATAACGTATCGCCAAATGTGTCAAACCAACATCGCCATTGACCCCTAATTTGTCAAATAAACGATAACGGTAGCTATTGATTGTTTTTGGGCTTAGACCAAGCTGCTCAGAAATATCCACAACACGCTGTCCTTTAGTGATCATCATCATGATCTGCAGCTCTCTTTCGGAGAGTTTGCCAAAAGGATCGTCAGATGTCGGCGATATTTGTGAAAGCGCCATCTGTTGTGCTATTTCTGCGGCTAAATACCGCTGTCCGGCATGCACTGAACGAATGGCATTGAGTACCTCGTTTGGCCCGGCGGCTTTACTGATATAGCCGGATGCCCCTGCCTGCATCACTTTTGAGGGAAAGGGATTCTCAGTATGCATAGTCAGCATAATTATTTTGATATCTTCATTAATACGTAAAATTTTGTGCATTGCATCCAGCCCACCAATGCCGGGCATATTAATATCCATCAAAATAACATCGGCCTGATTCTTACGGCACCACTTTACGGCTTCTTCACCACTTTCGGCTTCTCCAACAACTTTCATGCCTCGAACATCATCAATGATACGGCGAATCCCTGTACGAACTAATTCATGGTCATCGACCAACAGGATATTTATCACGAAATTTCTCCGCTAATGCTCAGGCGCCCGCCGGAACATTAAGCTAAAATTTAAACATTTATAAGCAACCATTCAACACCTGAAACAAACGCCGAATAGTTTTTAATCATTAGGGTCTGTTGATCTTTCGCGGTTAATTTTTGTTCGAGATAAAAGCGTTTTAATCGCGACGCGAGGTGTGTAGCTTAGTCATTCTAAGTAAATACCTCGCAACAAAGAGTAAAACGCTTTTAGCCGACCCCTTCGGGCA
>NZ_JBFGZY010000211.1:0-4078 GCF_041586535.1 Psychromonas sp.
CGCGGGCGTTAGCCCGCAACAAAAGCAGGGTGATTAAAAACCGGCTGCTATTTACGGCCGCTGGCTGACCACCTCCTCCAGCACTGCGCCTCTTGCTTTACTGGGCGGTGTAATAGCCATCATGCTAGCCAGAGTTGGCGCGATATCCACCGGATCAACTGCGCGATCAATACGTTGAGCTTTTAAATTCGCGCCCGCAAAGATGATCGGCACGTAGGTATCATAAGACCAGGGAGAGCCGTTGCTGACTGCTCCTGTATCTGTTTCCCGTAACTGCCAGTAGGGGGATTGAGCGATATATATATCGCCGGAGCGTTGCGCATGGAAATTGCGTTTAATCTGCTTGCCAGCAGGCGTATTTTCCAGTGCAGTAATATCACTTGCGGGCAGGGCAAGGGCTATCCCTTCATACTGACTTAACGCATTGGCAAGACGCATTTCAACATCTATAAGCTGTAGATTGGTCAGTCTGATTTTGTTTTTATCCAGGTAGATGTACGGACGGATAAAAGCTTTGACCAGATTATCGATAGCGAACTCTTTTTTCGCAACATCATTGGCAAACTGGTAAATTTCGTCGGATCTTATTTCCCCGGCCGACAGCCCTAATTCGGTGATGTACTCAGCGGCCTCGGCCATACCATGAGCACCTGACAATACAACCAAAGTATTTTCCAAGCCAATTTGTTTATCTACAAACTGTAATAAATCAGCAAGGGTTTGATCGAGAGTGGCGATAAGATCTTCATTTTCCAGGCTGGAAGGGCCAAAAATTTGATTCACCGCATCCAAGCTTGAAAAGCTCACGGATAAATAATCCGTGGGTACTCTGGAGCCTAAGGTTTCACTAATAATCAGTTGCTTGGCAAAGTCGGCTAGCAGTTTATCACCCGCCGGGCTGGCCATTAATAAGGTATTATAAAGCGGCTGTTCAATACTGCTGTATGGATGAGGGAAGGTGTTAGCAAAGCCATTTAAATCAACTTCATAAGAACGATTGTCCTGCTCAGAAAAAATGTAATCCTCTCTGTTATTACGCAGTTCCCAGGCTTTTTGCGCATAACTGTGTGTTAATTTTTGACTGTTCCATTTAGTCACCCATTGCGGGTAACTGTCATAATAATAATAGCCGGACGTCACCATCTCGCCGTTGTCTGTAGAGAACCAAAATGCTTTGCCCATATGTCCGGCCATCGGCACCGCCCCCTGATCTTTACCTGACACAGCAAAGACCCGCGAGCGACCAGCCGTATTAATAAACAGCTGATCGGAAAAGGTTGTGCCGAGCATTATCCGCGGAGAACGACCGCTAACTGGCCGTTGATATCCTGTCGGACTGAGTGATTGGTCGGCGGACGGGGGATTTACAGCCTGCAGAATTGGGGCGTTGGGATCTGCAATATTATTAACTTGTTGACCAAAAACAGGATCTAACCAGACATCGGCGACGATACCGTGATCCGCAGGATAAGAGCCCGTTGCCAAGGTTGCATGACCAACAACGCTGGTTGTATTGGCATGAGAATAATGCGCATTGGCATAATAAACACCGTGCTCAAGCAGATAACGGAATCCGTCCTTACCGTAATGGTGCTGATAGCGTGCTAATAAATCCCCGCGTAAGCCATCGACGGTAATTTGCAGGATTAATTTAATATGCCCGCTGGCGGAAACTGGATTTGCAAAAAACAAGCTGCTTAAAGAGAACATAAATGTAAATAAGAGTGGCCTATTATGCTTTTTCATATTCCGTTTTCCTAAAGAATGTCACTGTCCATGGTCAGATATCTTAACTTAAGTGACGGAAATTAAAACGGAAAAAAGAGAAAATATAACACTGACAAAGTAAATTAAGAGATAGATCATCTCTTCTTTACGAACTGGCAGTGCTCTAAAGTTGGCAGCCTAATGGCTATCAGATGGGTATACCCCATGTTACTGCAAAATGCTTTGCATCTTAAAGTATCATGGGGATAAGCGTGCTAGTTTTTTTATCCACAAAATCTGTTATATTGCTTGTGCCAGTTTGCATACTCATCACCGGGCAGTGGCCGGGAGATGATATAACCCTGCGCCATATCACAGCCTATTTTTTCAAGAAAGTCGTAGGTTTCTCTCTCTTCTATCCCCTCTGCTATGGTTTTGATACTCATTTTATGTGCCATGCTAATGGCCGTTTCCACAATAGAGGTTGCCGACTCATCGGCAGGCAGTCTGCGTATAAAAGATTGATCAATTTTAATAAGCGAAACAGGCAGCTGGTGCAGGTATTGTAATGAGGAATATCCTGTTCCAAAATCATCGATTGACAGTACAATTTTGGCATTAGCCAGTCTGTTTAACTCCTCAATAGCACGTTGTGCATCCAGCATCAGGGCACCCTCGGTGATCTCCAGCTCCAACTGTTCACCGCTCAGACCGTGATGTTCAAGCAGGCAAAATACTACATTACAAAAATCAGGCTGTAACAGGTTGCGCGCCGAAATATTGACCGCGACTGTGATGTTAATGCCAGCCTGCTGCCACAATACCATTTGTGTCATTGCCCGCTCTAAAACAAAATAGGTTATCTGATTGATTAAGGTACTTTCCTCCGCCCGGGGAATAAAAATTCCGGGAGGTATATTACCTTTTTGCGGATGCTGCCAGCGTATCAGCGCCTCCACACTATGAACAGCACCTGTTGCGATATCCACCTTAGGCTGATAATGAAGGGAAAGTTGTTTTTTTGTGAGTGCCTCCTTCAATTCTCCGAGCATCACAAGATTTTCTCTGCTGGCGGTAGAAATTGCCTGGCTGAAACCTACGTGGTCACTGGCCCGGTAACAAGCCTCAGTAAGTGCACTCTGTGCTTTTTGCAGCTGAAGTTCAGGTGCTACCTGCGGTCCGGAAAGGGGGACATAGCCGATTCGGACATCAATATGAATGGGAATTTCTTCAAACAGAATCGGCTCGCGAAAGGAGGCGGAAAGTTTGTCAAAAAAACGCTTTTCATCATGATCGGATATATCGCCTATCAGCAACGCGAGTTGCGCTGAATTAAGGCGGAATATAGATAGTATTTGCGATTTTTTTTCCTGCAGACGCTTGTGCAGTTGTACCATTGCCTGATCCAGGATAGTGACGCCGAAGGTAGATAATAACTCGCGGTTATTTTCAATAGAAATAATGGCAACAATATGGGCATCTGCTGCGTCAGCGTGATTTTCAGATATTTGCTCTAACTGTTCGATCACCGCCTGACGGTTAGGTAAATTTGAGGGGAGATCATGGCGTGAAAGCCAGTTAATATAGCGAAGATATGAGCGGATAGTATCACTTGCCACCCCGCAGAGAAAGCCGGTAAGAGTGAAAATTCCGCAACGGTAAAGCCAAGAAAACGTCTTCTGCGCTTCGCCAGTGCTGATATCAAGCGGCATTAGAGGCCCTACAATCAAGCCGGCAAGCGAACCAATAAAGATTCCGCCTTTAATACCGCAGATTATACCGGCCAGGAGGATAGGAATATACATAGTGTGCACGTAAACGTATTTCAGACCGCCGGTCATATATACCAGCAGATAAACGCCAGCCACCATCAGCAGAAGGAGCGGTATGGTGATCAGCTGCAGAGTGCTTTGATGCTTTTCAATCCATTTATATAAACTTCTATAATCCATTACCGATCTTCCTTTATAAGGCTAACAAAAGTGTCAGCCTGTGATGGCACTCATTCGCACATGCAATAATAACAATGATCCTCTTCAGGTTATTAATCAATCCGGAAACATCAAAAATGCAAGCAAATCTATACGCCTGCAAATGTTTTACTGATAACGCCATACAGCAATAACGTATTGTGTGTGAGGCGGATTTTATTTTTTTATGATTTTATTGATAATTGTTATCATCATGGTAAAGAAAAAGTAATTTGATAACAAGAGAGAAGATGGTTTGATTATCCATTTAGATGAAAAACACCGTCATTCATGGCGGTGATGAAAATCATTGTTGCGAAGCATTAACGTTACTTAGGTCTATTTTGTTGCTCGATATAAGTCGTCAGGGCATCTAGCGCAGCACCGCCACATGATCCGGC
>NZ_JBFGZY010000212.1:0-3967 GCF_041586535.1 Psychromonas sp.
CTCAACAGAAAAGTCATGAAGGTGCGAAAACATATGAGAGGCCAGAGGTAGCTCCTCAACTTGAGCCCGTATATAAGCCAGCATCTAACTTTGTTTGTAATTTCTTTTTGACATACGGCGGGAGTCCATATAAGCCCCTAGGAGAAAAGGCAGCAAAAACAGTAGCAACTCGCGGGTCTAGCGTGTCGTTAAATGGCTTTTTGCAGATCATCAATCAGTTTTCCCAATATCGCTAACCCGGGTAAAATTTTATCGTGATTAATCGCTGAAAATCCCAGTCTAATATAATTTTTGGGTGCGTGTTCTTGGCTAAATAGGCTATCGCCTGATTCGATTAATATGCCTTTTGCGGCTGCAGCAGCGCGTAATAAGTGACTGGGCATACTTTCTGGTAAACCGATCCAAAAACAGAAACTACCGGCTGTAGAGTGGATCTCGCATGCACTGAGATAGCGCTCAATTCCCTGTTGCATCAATAACCACTTCTCTTCATAGGAGCGGCGCATACGCCGTACATGACTGTCATAATACCCCTGAGCAATAAACAGTGCGATGATCCGCTGGTTATTGGCAGGTGGATGACGATAATGCAGATGACGTAATTTACGTAGTTCTTTAACGAGTTTTTTATCAGCGACCAGGTAACCAATACGGATCCCTGGTGAAAGAGACTTAGATAAACTACCGACATAGATAACTCGGCCATGTTGATCGAAACTTTTAAGCGCAGGAAGCGGTTTTTCGATGAAATTAACCTCACTTTCATAGTCATCTTCAATCACCACAAAATTATCTTTCCTGGCTTGTTCAAGTAATGCTTTACGGCGCTTTACGGTCATGGTTACCGTTGTAGGGTATTGATGGCTCGGGGTGACACAAACATAGCGGCACTCCTTCAGTTGTTGCCCGACTTGTAAACCTTCTGAATCGAGAGCGAGTGGTTTCACCGGGCTGTGGCAAAGAGAGATAATCTGGCGCAAATCAGCATGGCCAGGATCCTCCACACCAAAAGTAACCTTTTCACCTGCTAATAAATTGGCGAGTAAAAAAAGAGAGTTCTGCGTACCCAGGGTTATCAGTATTTCATCTGCTTGGGCAACAATGCCGCGTTTGGAGAGGATTTGCTGGCGAATTTGCGTTACCAACTCCGGATCGTCTTCCCCCATAAAACCTTCTACCCATTCATGTACTTTTCCACGGCTTTCAACTTTCCGAGAACATTCCCGCCATTGATAAGTAGGAAACTCTTGTGCATTGATCTGCCCATAAATAAAGGGATAAGGATATTTTAGCCAATCTTTATCTTTATTAAGAGAGGTAAATTGACTGAGATTTTTTTGCAGTCGTTTGCCCCAATTTGGTGCATGGGAAGGACTCAGAGGATGCACATCCTCGACTGCTAGATTTGCTTCAACCGGTAAATCAGGATCAACAAAATATCCTCTTCGCTCGCGGGAAATGAGATACCCTTCTTCGACCAGGCTTTCGTAAACCAGGATAATAGTATTTCTCGATACGCCAATAAGTTGGGCCATTTTTCTACTGGGTGGCAGAGCCTTGTCAGCAAAGGCGTCTTGATTGATTAGTTGTACTAATTTTTCGCGAATTTGTTGCTGGTAACTACTGTTGTTATGCAACTCAATATTTAATAAAAAATCAACCACGATAAGACCTATACGCAAAAGATAAAATGTATTGTCTATCCATCGATTAGACAGGGGCTGTAAAAGAAAACTATTGTCTATTGTTTTTTATAAAAAGCAATTTTTAAGCCAACATCTCCAAACACCCTGGATCTAATGATTAAAATTGCTGGAACTAGGGAAATACCAGTGACCTCAGTTAGTGTAACTGAGTAGCCAATGGCACTATTTACCAAGGAGATAATTATGGGCATCGCTGAATCACCAATTGCATCAAAAATTGCATCAACAATCGAGAAAGATCGACATCATGTCTGGCATCATTTAGGTCAGCATAGTGTATTAAAGCAACAAGACCCGATGGTTATAGTAAAAGGTCAGGGCTCGCGTGTTTGGGATGCTAAAGGTAACAGTTATTTAGATGCCTCTTCTGGTGGGGTTTGGTGTGTTAATGTCGGTTATGGCCGTACTGAGATAGCAGATGCAGTTCGCGAACAGCTGGTAGAGCTGAACTTCTTTTCCAGTACCGCCGGCAATGTTCCTGCTGCTGAATTTGCTGAAAAACTGCTGCAAAAGATGCCGGGAATGAGCCGTGTTTATTATTCAAATTCCGGCTCTGAGGCTAATGAAAAAGCATTTAAGATTGTCCGTCAGATTGCCCATCAGAAATATGGCGGCAAGAAGCATAAAATATTATATCGTGAGCGAGATTATCACGGCACAACCATTGCGGCATTAAGTGCAACTGGACAGGAGGAACGAAAGGCGCACTATGGTCCATTTGTTCCGGGTTTTGTTGAGTTTCCCCATTGCTGCGAATACAGAAGTCAATTTGGCGATGTCGATAATTATGGTGAATTAGCCGCTAAAGAGCTCGAAAAAGTGATTTTAAGAGAGGGACCAGATACTGTCGGTGCTGTCGTTTTTGAACCGATCACCGCTGGAGGTGGGATTATCACACCGCCTGAAGGCTACTGGCCTGCTGTAATGGATATCTGTAAAAAATACGATGTGCTTATCCATATTGATGAAGTGGTTTGTGGCATGGGAAGAACTGGTGAATGGTTTGGTTATCAGCATTATGGCATCAAGCCTGATATCGTCACCATGGCAAAGGGTGTGGCATCGAGTTATGCTGCTATTTCGTGCACGGTAACCACTGAAGCTGTGTTTAATGAATTTATTGCCGATCCGAGTGAGCGTGAAGCTTACTTTCGAGATATCAGTACCTTTGCCGGTTGTACTGCGGGTCCGGCAGCTGCTTTAGTTAATTTAGAAATATTAGAGCGGGAAAATCTGCTGCAAAATACAGCTGAGATGGGCGAGTATTTATTGGCAGAGTTAACTGCACTTAAAGATCACCACCCGATTATTGGTGATGTGCGCGGTAAAGGTCTGATACTGGGTCTAGAATTGGTTAATGATCGAGACACTAAAGAGCCTGTCGCAGAACAAGTTGCCATGAAGGTTGCCGCTTTATGTATGCAAAAAGGGTTAATTATAGGACGCACTAACCGCTCTTTTGCGAAATTCAATAATACCTTATGTTTGTGTCCGGTATTGACTATTAATAAAGAAGAAGCTGATTTTATCGTCGCAACACTCGATGCTGCTTTTAGTGAGTTATAATTTAAGGAATAAAACATGACCCAACAACGTCCAATCGTTTTGATTACCGGTGCCACTTCTGGATTTGGATTGGCAACCGCGAGAAAATTTGCCCAGCATGGTTACCCGTTAGTGATTACCGGGCGAAGAGAAGAACGTCTGAAAAAACTAAGTGATGAGTTAAGTCCACTGACATCGGTTTATTTTAAGTCCCTTGATGTCAGAGATGCCGCTCAGGTCATTGAGCTAGTTGCGCAATTACCGACTGAATTTAAGAATGTCGCAATATTAGTCAATAATGCCGGGTTGGCATTAGGCGCTTCCCCGGCAGATCAGGCTTCTCTCGATGATTGGCATACCATGATTGATACTAATGTGACAGGCCTGGTCAATGTAACCCATGCATTATTGGCAACACTTAAAGCGCAGCCTTCTGCCACCATTATCAATCTGTCGTCGATTGCCGCTAATTGGGCGTATCCGGGCAGTCACGTATACGGCGCATCAAAAGCGTTTGTTGCCCAATTTTCCCGCAACTTACGCAGTGACTTTGCAGGAACAGGTGTACGTGTTACCAGCCTTGAGCCGGGACTATGTGAAAGCGAATTCAGCCTGATACGCTTTAAAGGTGATCAGGATAAATATGATGCACTTTATAAAAATGCCAATGCGCTGCAACCCGAAGATATTGCCAACATTATTTTCTGGATCGCTGA
>NZ_JBFGZY010000213.1:0-3802 GCF_041586535.1 Psychromonas sp.
GATTGCAGTAACTAGTTGTTCTAATTACACAAAATCGTATGGAACGATTTTGAACAGCTTTAGCTGGCCACAAAGTGGTGAAGAACAGGACGTTCTGAATCAAATCAATAACAAAGACTAAAACGTAGTTTTATGTCTAGCCAGCATTCATTTTAGCAAGTATAAATGAGTAGATAGTTATCGGATTTGGTATAACTCTCTGACTATCACGCAGTTGCAGCATCTTTTTAGCATAATTGCGCCTGGCATCCTTTTTACTGCCTTGAACCAGGCCGCAATCGAGCAATACTCTGTGGCCATTGAAGGATAGAATATGGCAGGAACCGGTCACCTCCTGCGCTACGCCTAATCTCTTCATAGCGCTCTTTTTAATCACAGACCAGTCTGGATTATTTTACCTTTAAATCAATTTCTTATGTTGGTTGGTGGAGCTGAAAAGAGCAACATTATGTAAATAGTCATTGCTAAAAAAGAAACTAGCTGTATATAGTGGGACTATACAAACAGAGCTGCAGTTATTTTTCCTGGCTCTGACTTTAAAAATAGGAGTCGTTATGATTAAAAAAGCACTGACAGTTTCATTATTGGTTTTGCTGTCTGCATGTTCTACATTGCAAAAAGAGTTAAAAAATTATGTCCAGCAACCTGAGGTGACCTATCAATCGATTTCAGTCGGTAAGGTTTCAATGGACGGAATCGAGTTAAATCCTACGGTGAATATTGCCAATAAGAACAGTTTTTCTATTCCAATCAGTGCAGTGAGTTACAGTCTTTCGCTTAATAATAAACAGATGTTAGCCGGGCAGACCAAGGAGATAGGCACACTGCCGGCAAATGCGAATAAAGATGTCACCCTCTCGCTGGATTTGACTAAAGAGAGCTTAAGCGCATTGCAACAATTGTTGTTGAAGGAGAAAAAGCTCGATTATCAGGTTAAGGGCAGCGTACAAACTATGGGGTTAGCGATTCCTTTTGAGAAATCTGCTACTCTGTATGCACCTGAAATTAAGATTCGTGATATCAAAGTTGTCAATGCGAGTTTCAGTCAGTTAGATATTGTATTGAGTGTGGATGTTGATAACCAGAATAATTTTTCCCTGCCTCTGGATAGTCTGAGTTATTCAGTATCCACTGGCGATAAAGCATTGTTTAACGGGGATCTTAAAAATAATAAAATAGCGGAAGGAAAAAATAACCTTGAGCTGCCCTTAAGTATTAAACCTAACGATCTGTTCACAAGCGTATTTGGTTTGCTGGCCAGCCCTAAACTGCCTTTACACTTTGAAGTAAGCAGTCCGTTGTTCACAAAATCTCATGATCAATCTCTGGATTTGAGTGCACTTTTTTAAGTTGTTTTTCAAGATATCAGCATGATAAAAAAAGAGAGCTGCAGCATTGCCGCTCCCTTTTCATAAGTGACCGGATAAGTTCATTAAGGCTGCTTGACACGCCCGCAAATAATTTCTGTTACAGAAAGTTCAGTGTTTAAGGTTTTATCCAATTGAGTTGTGTGCTTTGCAATAATCACCACCTGTTTGTTATCGCGTTGTAATATTTCAGCTTTGTACGGATCAATTGTCCGGTATTTATCCGCATCACGCCGGCCGTAATCAAAGAATAATGGAGTAATATTTGTGTCTAAAAATATCGTATCAGCCTGCTGTAGTTTTTGATATGCCTGCAGGGTTAAGTTGTCAGGCTGCTGGTCATAAACTTTTATCACAGTGATAGTGCCGTTTTCCTGAAACTGTTTAGTGGTTAATGCCTGCTTAAAAAGCGCTGCAGCTTGCTGCTCATCCCCTGCTAATATCTGTTTGGCAACATCACCTTCCAATACTTTTTTCCAAAACAGTTTGCGTTCAGAAAATTGCTTAATCTTTGCCTGAACTTCAATACGGTAGCGGCCACAAAACCGGGCTAATTTGCCATAACCGGCGGGCAGCATCTGCTCTATTTGTGACTTTAGCATCTGCAATAATATCGGTGCATTACCCGAGCTGGATAAGGCGATAATCATCGGTTCACGGTCGATGATGGCCGGTGTGATGTAATTACATAGTGCAGGATCATCAACTACATTAACCAGCATCCCGCGTTGATTGGCTGCATCGGAAATGGCGATATTGACCGCTCTAATATTGGTTGCTGCAATCACTAATTGAAAACTATCCAAAAAATGAGGGGCATATTCCGCTTTAATCCAGGTGATCTGCCTGTCGGTCAATAATGCCTGCACACTCTCTTTCACTACCGGACTGACCACGGTAATTTTTGCCTTTGATTTGAGTAACAGTTCAATCTTGCGCGCAGCAACATTGCCGCCACCTATCACCACGGCATTAAGTTTTTGAGCATCTAAAAAAATTGGAAAATAATCCATTATATTGCCTTATTTTATTATTGTAAGGAAGGTAACACGTTGTATTAACCCCTTTTCAGGAATAACTAAGCGTATTTATTTTCAGGGATAGCATAATACACCAATGAAAAGAGAAATAGATAGTGGGGCAAAGGCGAGGAGGCCGCCGTTAACCGTGACAGCTTGCGAAACTTAACTTATTGCCCGCAAACTACCCCTTCAAGAGATACAGTTTTTTCTGCTCTACAACTATCAGGTTGTGCTTTTGCTGCGCAGGGAATCGCTATCGACTTTCGTGATAATCAGTTAAAAAATACTGAATAATTAGAGAGTTATACGTATTTTTCATTGGATTTAAGCCAAAGAGGTGAGACACTGTTTATATAAAGGCGAGTGAGTAAGAGTTTATTGGCACTTTGTACAGCCATATTCAGTTATATAACACGTTAATGTTCCCTGCATCTACAGGTTTCCAGTATCTGTGGGATACAAACTTAGCAATTATTAAATCCGGGTGACCAAAGCGTCCGCCTTGTAACAATTTAACCGATACTGACTACTGTGAGTTATAAAATGCGTTTTACAATTTTCTCATCAACCCAATTATTGCTTGAGCAACTTGCAAAAGAATTTCTGCTGTTAAGCCTGCAGGCGAAAGTAAGTCATGTCTCCTTACCTGGTGGTTTAACCCCGATACTGTTATTTAACTATTTAGCGCAATCAGCTTACGCTGAAAAAATAAATTGGCAGAAACTGCATTTTTGGTGGGGGGATGAGCGCTGTGTCGCGGCCTATGATCCGGAAAGTAATTTTGGCCAGTGTAAAAAATTATTATTGGATAAAGTGGCTATTCCCGCAGAAAATATACACTCTGTTCAGGGGGAAAAAGATCCGTATCTGGAAGCAATTCGCTATGCGGCGGAGATAAAAGAATATGTTGCTGAAGTTAATGGCAGACCACAGTTTGATTGGGTTATTTTAGGGATGGGGGGCGATGGTCATACAGCATCTCTTTTCCCCGGGCAAACTGACTATTTGGATACCCATTTAACTGTCGTTGCGAAACACCCTCAAAGTGGGCAGTTACGGATATCAAAAAGCGCCTACCTGATTGAAAACAGCAAGCATATTACTTATTTAGTACTCGGTGAGAGTAAAGCCGATATTATTGATAAAATTCATAATGAGCCGGCAGAGAGTTATCGTTATCCCGCAGCCAAAATAACAGCGGCAACAGGGCAAACTCAGTATTATTTAAATCTGGAATCCGCAAAACTGTTAATGCACAGACAAGATTAACTGCATTTATCCATTTAGATGAAAAACACCGTCATTCATGGCGGTGATGAAAATCATTGTTGCGAAGCATTAACGTTACTTAGGTCTATTTTGTTGCTCGATATAAGTCGTCAGGGCATCTAGCGCAGCACCGCCACATGATCC
>NZ_JBFGZY010000214.1:0-3787 GCF_041586535.1 Psychromonas sp.
CATTGCTAACGCTTTGTTCCACAAAAAACGGGTGTTACCAGCATACTGCGTCATTAGCTGCGCAGTTTCTGCATTGGTATTTAACCGGAATTTGTAGGCTTTGCGGATCAGCATATTCATCCTCTTGCTAATTAACACTGTGATTATAACCAGTGTTATTAATTCTGCAAGCAACATGAGCACTTCGTGCTCAAGACCTTATATCCCCGAGCTAAAGCAGCGGAGTTTTACGGTCTAATCTGATAAAAATAGTTCCTTAATTCGCTTTAGTGATCCGCCGACTTCATCTCGGTGAGTTAATAGCTGGTATTTGACGCCTCCAAGTTCAATTATCTTGTCAAGATCACGGGTTGAACCGATATTATAGAACAATACATTGCCATTAGGGCGAGTCAATAAATATGCATGCGTATTTAACATACCAGAACTACATAACTCACTTTGTCAAACATCTTCGTAAAGTTGTTTCATAGAATTACCTCTGTAGCTTGTTACCCTAACAGTGTAATACTCTTCATTTATTCTCACTCCACACTTCAATAAATAGCCAGCATATTAACTATAACTTTTAATTATTAACTTGATAACATTTAATAATTTCTATTTATATTTTGTCCAACGTATTATTACCTCATCGAAACACAGTACGAACAAATCAATAGAAATTTTGGAGCAAGTTATGAAAATGAATCACGTGGGTCTTATGGTTGGCGATATGGATAAAGCGGTTGAGTTTTACACCAAAGCGCTTGGCCTAAAAGTTGTAATGGGAAACACTAAGGTACAAGAAGAGCGTGAAACGGCCATTGGCAAAATGTGCATCGCTGTTTTTGGTGAAGGCTTTAAAGGCTTTAACATTGCACACCTGGTGACGACTGACGGTATTGGTGTTGAACTGTTTGAAATGAAAGAGCGCCAGGAACGTCACGAAGTTGATTTCTCACGTCTTGGTATCTTCCACTTCTGTCTGCAAACAGATGACTTTGAAGGTGCTATTGCACGTACTGAGCAATATGGCGGTAAGGTGCGTATGGACATTATGCGTTACCATCCGGAAGACGACAGCAAACCTGCAAAAATGGTGTACCTGGAAGACCCGTTTGGCAACTTGTTTGAGTTTTACTCGCACACTTATGAAGAAACTTACGCTTCTGATTACGAGTAATTAACACCCGTTAAACAAATTATTTGAAGAGCTACCTACCGGTAGCTTTTTTGTATCTATCTGCAGCTTTAAATTAAAACTGTCGACATCCGCTTTGCTCAAAGTTGCCGTTATGAACGTACATCTATAGTGATAATGATCTTTTTCCGATACTTCCCACCATGCCAGAGCCCCTCTTCAACATGAAAGCAATTCGCGGACAAGCTATTAAAGATGGATTATAATTTCTCTCTTAATTTCGCAGCTCAATCGGCAGGTTTATCAGCTTGATGAACTCCATACTTATTACAGAGAAGCTAAAAATGAAACGAAGATGTCAATGGTGTACAGAAGATCCTTTGTACATTGCTTACCATGATCATGAATGGGGTGTACCGGTTCATGATGATCGGCTACTTTTTGAGTTTATTGTCTTAGAAGGCGCTCAAGCCGGATTGAGTTGGTTGACAATATTGAAAAAAAGAGAAAACTACAGAGAGGCTTTTGCTGATTTTGATTACATACAGGTTGCAAATTACGGACAAGATGATGTCGAACGTCTTCTTGAAAATGCCGGTATTGTGCGTAATCGACTTAAGATTGAATCAGCAATTAAAAATGCGCGAGGCGTGATTAATATCCAGGCAGAATTTGGCTCGTTAAGCGATTACCTGTGGGGATTTGTCGACCATATTGCCAAACAAAATGCATGGCACTCTATAGCCGCACTTCCCGCCAAAACTGAAATATCCGAACGAATGAGTAAGGAGTTAAAGAAACGCGGGTTTAACTTTGTCGGGCCAACAATCTGTTACTCATTAATGCAAGCTGTCGGTCTGGTCAATGATCACACTACAGATTGTTTTCGCTATCAGGAGGTTAAACAGCTTAACCGTTAGTTGCATGTATAGATTGTCAATATCCTTTTTGCAGTTTAAGCATGGCCGCCCTGTTCACTCACATAGGACGATGCCTAACAATCTGCAATCGGAATTGGGTGTAGATCTTTTGAATCGACGTAAGATCTATTTTATTTCAGTGGGTTATAGAATTTTTAAGAAGAAAGAAGAGCCTTTTTGTGTTAGTTATGTAGTTACCACACCGCACAAAGAGCACCAAAAGGCCTTCTATGAATCTAGCTTACTTGAATACTCTTGATTTTTCATTCTTTTCTGATGCGAATAAACAACTTGAGCACATGATTGACCAACTACAATCTGATAATTATCGTGATAATGAGCATGGCGATATCGAGCAGTATATTCAAAAAGAAGGATTTGAAGTTTTACGCTGCTTGTTCCAAGGTTATCTCGACCTCAAAGCAGCAAGTGAAAAAACAATTTCTAACGTTTATAACGCGCAAGGAATACACCTCTCCCACACCAAACACGCCACCACACGGAAATTAACGACACTCTTTGGTGATGTTATCGTAAAACGAAAAAGCTACAGTCAACGTTTACAGAAAAGTGTTTTCCCATTAGATGCTCAGCTAAATCTACCTTCAGATCGATACTCTGATGGCATACGCCACCGCGTTGCGATTGAAGCAAGAAAATCCTCCTATGATGAGGCTGTCGAATCGATTAATCTGACGACTGGGGGTTATATACAAAAGCGGCAAAGCCTTCAATTAGCGCAAGATGTCGCGCAGGATTTCGACAAGTATTACCTACAAAATCGTTACTTGAACGCAGAGCAAACCGATAATTTATTAGTATTAACATTCGATGGCAAAGGCATTGTAATGCGGCCAGCAGGCCTTCGAGAATGTACCAAAAAAGCGGCTCTAAAATCCAAAAAACTGAATAGTAGGTTAAGCGCAGGGGAGAAAAAAGACAGAAAACGGATGGCACAAGTTGCAGCGGTTTATACGGCACTGCCTCATGTGCGAACTCCAGAATCAATCATGAAAATTGAAAAAGAAAATAATAATGTGCAGTTCCTCAAACCATCTGAGCGGAATAAGCGCGTGTGGGCCAGTATTGAGAATACAGCAGAATCAGTTATTGAAGCCGGATTTTTAGAGGCCTTACAGCGCGATCCAACACAACAACGGGACTGGATAGTATTGGTTGACGGTCATCCCCATCAGATAAGATTAATTAATCGCGTCATGAAAAAACATAACGTCAAAGCCACTATCGTGATGGACTTTATCCATGTACTTGAATACGTCTGGAAAGCAGCGTGGTGTTTCTATGAAAAAGGTGATGATAAAGTAGAAGCATGGGTAGAGAAAAACGCGCTCAAGATACTTCATGGTCATAGCAATCAAGTGGCAAAAGGAATGCGCATTAGTGCCACGAAATTGTGCCTAAGTAAGCGCGATAATATTGATAACTGTGCTGATTACTTACTAAAAAACAAGCTCCGTTTACAATATGGAGAAGCATTAAAAAAAGGTTATCCTATCGCGAGTGGGGTCATTGAAGGAGCTTGCCGACACCTTATAAATGATCGGTTAGATATTACTGGAGCACGTTGGAGTTTAAAGGGAGCAGAAGCAATACTGAAATTACGATCACTCAAATCAAGTGGGGATTTTGATGATTATTGGCTTTTCCACAAAATGCAGTCGAGCCAAAGAATCTATGGATAACGAATTTATTGAAAAGCGTCGATTCAAAAGAACTACACCCA
>NZ_JBFGZY010000215.1:0-3685 GCF_041586535.1 Psychromonas sp.
CGGCGAGCGCTGTTTCCATTACTGGCGCAGTGATTCCGCAGCCAAATATCTCTTTGACCAACCGGACTCACCCGCATTAATCGAAAAGCTTCTGCAATACGATGCTGTTTATCTGAGCGGCATTACATTAGCCATTCTGACAGAGAATGGACGTAAGGTACTGTTCAGCTTCCTTGAGCAGTATAAAGCGCAGGGCGGTAAGGTATTCTTCGATAACAATTATCGTCCTAAACTTTGGCTTAACCGGGAGCAAGCTGTCGAGTGTTATATGAAGATGCTTACCCTTACCGACACCGCCTTACTGACCTTTGATGATGAGCAGGATCTTTACGGTGATATTCATGTGGAACATTGTATCGAACGGACAATAAATGCCGGTGTTAAAGAGATCATCATCAAGCGTGGCAGCAAAGATTGCTTAGTGGTTGAAGATCAGAAAGCGCATTATGTTGCCCCGACTATCGTAAGTCATGTTGTTGATACCACCGCTGCAGGTGACTCCTTTAGTGCCGGGTTTTTAGCGAAACGTTTTTGCGGCGGAGACGCACTTGAAGCTTCATTTTCAGGGCACTCTCTTGCCGGTCAGGTCATTCAGTATCCCGGCGCAATCATTCCACAGAATGCGATGCCAAATTTATCTTTATAAAGCGTTCATGCTATAAATAAGGGCTTATCGTCTCGCCAGACTGCGTATGCTGGCGCAGCGATGTTGCGCACTTAAATTGACGGCTTTCCTTCTTTCCAGCAAGCTACTGACTCATCCGGTAAAGTACGCCCAAAGTGGCATCTGAATTTGGCATTACGCGTTTTTGTTGCGCCAGTAAAAGCTCCGCTGTTGAAACTGCGTCTGCGAGAGCATTGTGGCTGTTGTATTCAGGTAAACCATAGCGCTTACGTGTTTCGGCCAAGGTCAAATCTATCTCTTCATGACTGCTGATCGCATTCGCCATTTTTTTTTCAATACAAAGCGTATCCAGCCAAAGCAGGGGGAGTTGCCGCAACCCGTAACTTTTCAGCAGGTATTCGTTAATAAAGTGCTCTTCAACAATACAAGCATGGGCTACAATAATTTTTCCTTTTGCTGCTTCAAAAAATGTCATCATTGCATCATGAATGGTTACGCCTTGTGATAACATTTGTGGGGTAATATGGTTAATCACCGCTGTCTCAGGTTTAATTTGCGAATCATTATTCAGGTAGAGGTGCTGCGCGGAGGCCATATCAATTCGGCCACTAGTGATATTCACCCAACCCATAGAGAGTATTATATCCTTTTTACTGTCTAAACCAGTGGTTTCCAGGTCAAGGACGATGAAATCCGAATCCTTTGCTAAATCAGACAACTCCGGACAAGGTTGCGCTACGATATTGAATAAAATATTGGGCAGCTTAATGTTTGCCAAATACTGTTTACGCCTGCGCTTGACCCGTTCCAGGGGGTGAAAATATTTTATTAGCGTTCTCATTGAATACTCCCGAATCTGATTTTTGCAGCTTCCTGAAGATCAGCAATAATTCTAAATGCATCTTTTAAATGTTTGCGCTCAAAGCTGCCAAAACGGTCCGGATTGATATTATTATTTGGCTCTTCGCCGTTTTTGAGTGCTTCGAGCTGGTGACTGAAACGGAAAAATAAAATGAACTGATAAGCGCCTAAAATATTTTTGTAAGCATCGTCACTTAATATGCCTTTTTTATTCGCCGCTGCAAAACGCTCATCGGTTGCGGACAGGTCGCATTCAACCGCCAGGCCATATATTCGGGCTAAATCAATAATCAGATTGATGGCGTATTTTTTTACGTTGAGGGTTTTCTTATTCTCACCGGATTTTTCCAATACCAGGCTATTAAAGATACCCAATGGAGGATTGGTATTGATTGCATCCTTAACTAAAGTACTTAAGAATTCACGGTTACTGCGAATATTGGAATGCAGTTCATCTCTTAATATTGATTCAAAATCGCCGTTGCCATAGACGGTGCGAATTTCTAAAAACACACTGATATTCAACAAACATTCATATTGAGGATTTGCTACCCACTTTTTGTAGTAGTTTTTCCAAATCCGCAGTGGCTGGCACCATTTTGGTGTTGCGGCCATAAATTTACCGGGACACAGTGGATAATCACAACTTGCCAATCCATTCGCTACAATCATTGCTAAATGTTTGAAGTAAATCCGATCGTTGTCTGTTGCGTTATCTGCCAGTACAATGGCGCTGTCCTGATCTGACAGCATATGAACTTCATTGCGTGCATGAGATCCCGCGACAATCCAGGAGAAGTCGCAGGGTGGGGGACCCAATTTATCAATCGCAATCAGAATGATTCGGCGGGTGTAGGCATCCATAATCATGGTCATCACTTTGCCAATTGTTTCAGGCGCAACTTTACCTTCCACCAATGCTTCAAAGATGGCCTGTCGTTCAGGGGTATAGCTTTCCAGGGATTTGATGCTATTGGCGTATTTTATCTTCTCTATTAAGAAGATAGCCTGCACGCGGTGATTTTGAACTAAATGGGAAGTGGTCAGCAAGCCAATGACTTTATTGTCTTTTACCACGGGTAGATTTCTAATGCTGTACTGCATCATGACCGAGGCGGCGTGTAGTACCAGATCATCGGGTTTTACGGTAAGAGGTGAGTAGGTCATCACTGTTGAAATTGGTGAATCAACAGAAACGCCGTGAGCAATCACTCTTTTGGTCATATCGCGATCCGTGATAATACCTACAATTTTATCGTTTTCGTAGATCACCGCGCATGAAGAACGTTGAACGACACGCATCTCGCGGGCGACTTCCCGGATGGTTTTATCCGCTGTCACCACAGCGACTCTGCCACTGGCAACGTCTGCAACTTTGCGAATAAAAATTCCTTTCTCTTTATCCGACCAGACCACATCAAGCGCCGACTTCAATCTGACCTGCGCCTGAGAAGCAAAGTGTTCAGCACAACTTGGGAATGCCTTAAACAAAGCTAGCAAGGCAGAATGCGGAATCAAATATAGCAGGGTATTTTCAATGGCAATTGCCTGATAGCCTTTATCATTATCCATCTCTTTATCGAGAAATGAAAAACCAAACAGGTCTTCAGATCCCAGCCTTGCGCGTAGAACACCATCTGCCTTGCGCTGCTCCATGGAGCCGGTTCGGATAATATAAAGTGATTTTTCCCTGCCCGCTTTACACAAATCAACAACCTCCCCCTTACTCAGATAAATAATCTGAACATGTGATGCTAACTCTTGCAGGGCTGCTTTAGGGATCTTATCGAAAGGATCTATCTGGCCGATAAACTGGATTATATTCGGGAAAAGAGACTGAGGCATAATAAGACTCGCTATTAATCAATTAGTAGTATCTATGTTCACAAACAATATACAAATATACAATTTTCAGGTTTTAAACAAAGGATTTAAAATAAAAAAGCAGCCAGAGGAAGATGGCTGCTTAAAATATAAATGCGACTTAGTTAAAGGAATTAATTTTGTGTCACAGTTGCCGGATCTTCGTCTTCCATTTCTTCTACTTTATCATCTACTGCTTTGACCAGCAGTAAACCAACGCCCATCACAATCCCGCCACAAAGAACGAAGATCATGCGTCCCCAGATCGGGTTAGGTAACAGGAACATCGCCATCACACCGACACCGGCTACCGCAATCAGTGTACCAAGCATTTTA
>NZ_JBFGZY010000216.1:0-3678 GCF_041586535.1 Psychromonas sp.
CAGCTTTAGCTGGCCACAAAGTGGTGAAGAACAGGACGTTCTGAATCAAATCAATAACAAAGACTAAAACGTAGTTTTATGTCTAGCTAGCATTCATTTTAACAAGCATAAATGAATAGATAATTATCGGATTTGGTATTAGACGGCCTGCATTTAGCAACTTATTAAACGTTGATAAATGCAGGCTTAAAACCGAACCTCCGGGAAGTATTGAATCGCCTGATTGATAACAGTCGCTTTATGGCTTTTAGCAAGATAAATGGCGTATATTTCCCGGGAATACACCGGCGCATCTTCAATAAGATAAAGTTTGTTACTGCGTATATGTTCAGCAGCCAACTGCCGGGGTAAATATGCACACCCGCCCGCTTCCAGTATGTATTCCAAGGCAACCCGGGGCTGACTCATAAAATGTTTTGCCGGCGGGGCATTCTTAAATTCTCTCATGTGCAGGCTATTGACCGATTCACCGTAATCTACCATCACATAATCATTTAGGTTTTGTGTTGCTATATCGAGATTAGGCTCTGTTGAAACAAGATGTAACGGCACTGTCGCAACCTTTTCTGTTATCAACTCTTCAACAAAGGGAGGTTCAAATAAAAAGGCAATATCAAGCACACCATTTAATACACTTTTACGTAATTCAAGCGGTGAATAAGTACTGGTCAATAAACTGATATCGGCCATATTACGGTGTATTTTTTGCAGCCAGGTCTGCAAAATAACATCCCAAATAGACATCATTGAGCCAATCACTAACTGTGTCGTTTGCTGCTCGGAAACACCCACATCCTGTTTAGCTTTTTGCCACATGAAGATCATTTCATTAGCATGTTTGATTAATCGATGCCCTGAAGGTGTTAATTTTAGATGCTTTTGACGACGATCAAAGAGTAACACCCCTAACTCATCTTCAAGGAGTTTAATTCTCGCGCTCACCGCCGATTGAGTAATAAATAAAGACTCCGAGGCCAAACGAAAATGCAGCGTACGACTAACTTCTAAAAATGTTTTCAGCAACTCAATTTTCATCTAATGGCGACTCTCTACTAATCAATTTTTTTTATCAGGTAATCAAAATTATGATTTATTGTACCTTTATTATTATCCACACAGCAAAAATAAATATCTACTTATACATAAAACTACTCAATAAGATGGGTAAAATCTGAAAGGCTTATAATATCGCACTATTATCATATAAATCAGCCTGTTATCTATAACCTGATATAATGGAATGCCTACCCCGTAAAAGAAATGATTATTCTTATCAATCAAATATTGTTATATTTCTGCTTCGCCTGTATTCTACGCACCTTTTGATCTGGAAAATTTGTGTGGTGCTTTCTGTATTTTCTTAATGTCAGAAAATATAAACGTTACAAGTATCAATCAAAATATCAATCTAACCAATTGTTTTTAAATAAAAAATAGGAAACACAAAACATGAGCAACAAGCTAATCCTTGTACTTAACTGCGGCAGTTCTTCACTGAAATTTGCGATTATCGACACGGCAACAGGTGAAGAAAGACTATCTGGCCTTGCTGAATGCCTGCACCTCGATGATGCGCGTATGAAATGGAAATTAGATGGCACAAAAGGCAGCGCAGAAATTGGTGCCGGTGCAGCTCATGAAGAAGCACTTAACTACATTGTAAGTGAAATCCTTACCCAACAACCAGAATTAAAAGAAAATCTGCTTGCGATAGGTCATCGTGTCGTACACGGTGGTGAAAAATTCACAAAATCTGTTGTGATCACAGATGACGTAATGCAGGGTATTGAAGATTGTGTATCCCTTGCACCTTTACATAACCCCGCTCATCTTGTCGGTATCCGCGCTGCACAACACGCTTTTACAGGGCTTCCAAACGTAGCCGTATTTGATACTGCATTCCATCAGACCATGCCGGAAGAAGCATTCTTATACGCACTGCCTTACAAACTATACCGTGAAAATGGTGTCCGTCGTTACGGCATGCACGGCACAAGTCACTACTTTATCAGCCTGGAAGCCGCTGCTGTATTAGATAAACCTGTTGAAGAATTAAATATTATCAACTGCCACCTTGGTAACGGCGGCTCAGTTTGTGCGATTAAAAACGGTCATTCAGTTGATACCTCTATGGGCATGACTCCATTAGAAGGTTTAGTGATGGGCACCCGTTGTGGGGATCTGGACCCAGCCGTTATCTTCTATCTGTATGATGAGTTAGGTTATAGCATGGAAAAGATCAATACTATGCTAACCAAAGAATCCGGTCTTTTAGGCCTAACAGAAAAAACCAGTGATTGCCGTTTTGTTGAAGATAACTACGATACGGATGCTGCTGCTAAACGCGCAATGGATCTTTACTGTTACCGTCTTGCTAAATATATCGCCAGTTACACAGCTGCATTGGACGGGCGATTAGACGCGGTAGTATTCACCGGCGGTATCGGTGAGAACTCTGCACCAATCCGTGAATTAACTCTGCAACGTTTAAGCCTATTAGGCTTTAAAGTTAACCAGGAAGCGAACTTGGCTAACCGCTTTGGTAAGTCGTCAAATCAAGGCATCATTACAGAGCCTGAAAGCACTGTTGCAATGGTTATTCAAACTAACGAAGAGTGGGTTATTGCACGTGATACACTTGAGTTGGTAAACGCTTAATTTAACAGCCTTATAACGAATTAAAGCTTGTAACGCAGATACCTGTTACAAGCTTTTAATTATACCAAATCCGATAATTATCTATTCATTTATGCTTGTTAAAATGAATGCTAGCTAGACATAAAACTACGTTTTAGTTTTTGTTAGAACGTCCTGTTCTTCACCACTTTGTGGCCAGCTAAAGCTGTTCAAAATCGTTCCATACGATTTTGTGCAATTAGAACAACTAGTTACTGCAATCAATTCCTTGCTTTCATCCATTTTTCCTACGCCTAAATAGATCATCTAATTAACGGAATTGGTATTAAATCCGGCGTTTTATTGTAAAATCCGGATCTTTCTCAATCTTACCAGACAGATCTACGCACCTTTCAATCAACTGCGTTGCCGCCTTAGCGGGGGGGGATATCTCCAGTTTATTAACTGTGCGGCAAACGCCCCGAGTAAAATACCGAACAAATTTGCAGACATATCAAGCCAGTCAGTACGTCGCGAAACAAAAGGCTGCAGCAACTCGATGCCAGCACTCAAGCAGAAAAACAATAAACCGATAAATAGCCAATATTTCGGCTTTTTCAGCGCAACCGGAAACATCAGAGCCGCATAGGCAATAATATGATGTATTTTATCTCCGCCAGGCACTGAAGGTAAATCGAGCATGGGTTTAAGTGAAAGCAAAGTAATCACTGTCAGGATAAATATAGTGCATACAAGCCAATAGCTGCGCATCTTTGTTACTAAAGTAATCATCGAATACTTCCGTTAAAATTTTTTAAAAGCTTATGAACATTATATTTTGCTGCCGGAAAATTTGTTATTCTTCAGCAAAAGCGGTCAAGCATAAAGAGATTTCCTTTTCATCACAAATGAGTTGCTAAATAATACCAAATCCGATAATTATCTATTCATTTATGCTTGTTAAAATGAATGCTAGCTAGACATAAAACTACGTTTTAGTCTTTGTTATTGATTTGATTCAGAACGTCCTGTTCTTCACCACTTTGTGGCCAGCTAAAGCTG
>NZ_JBFGZY010000217.1:0-3628 GCF_041586535.1 Psychromonas sp.
ATCTCAGTTAATGTTGTATTTTCATTCCGACTAAGCGCCTTTTCTACTGCTTGTATCTTAAATGATGTTGTAAATTTTCTCTTCATTTTAATTTCCTCTAACTAAAAATTAGAGGCGACAACTATCCTGACACAGGGGGGAAGTGGCAAGCAGTTAAAAGTGATCACAACCTCTTATATGGGTGCGACCGATGCAAAAGCGGTTGAGTTTTTAGCATCACTGCCAAATACCGAGGTCAAACTCAGCTATAATACTAGCCGCGAACGACTACATGCAAAATCATACTTGTTTCTACGCAACACTAAATTTCACACCGGTTACATAGGCTCATCTAACCTATCTCATTCTGCATTAACCAATGGTTTAGAATGGAACTTAAAAATCACCTCGCAAGAGATCCCACATATCATTGAAAAATCACTCAGTACCTTTGAAACTTATTGGGAGTCACCTGATTTTGAAACGTTTAATGGTGATCTGGCAAGCTGTGATAAATTAAAACAAGCGCTACAAACAGCCCGAGGTGATTTTAGTAACAATGCCCCGAGTTATTACTTTGATATAACACCCCACTCGCATCAGCAATCTATTTTAAACAAATTGCAGGTTGAAAGAGAGCTGCACCAGCGATATAAAAACCTGATTGTGGCGGCAACGGGGACAGGCAAAACCATTATCTCAGCATTCGATTTTGCCCGTTTTTACCAAAGCAACCCCGGCGCTAAATTTCTCTTTGTCGCTCACAGAGAAGAGATATTAAAACAGGCGCTAGGCGCATTTCGTGGCGTACTTAAAAACAGCAGTTTTGGTGAATTATGGGTAGGGAATAATAAACCCAGCAGTTACAACCATCTGTTTGCTTCGATTATGAGTTTGAATAATCAAATCGACTCGCTAAAACTCAGCAAAGACTATTTTGATTATATCGTTATTGATGAAGTGCATCATATTGCGGCAAACAGTTACCGTGCTTTATTAAACCATTTTCAGCCACAAATATTATTAGGCTTAACAGCAACACCCGAGCGCCATGATGGTATCGATATTTTATCTGACTTTTGCAATGTTATTGCAGCAGAAATTCGTTTACCAGAAGCGATCAACCAGCGCCACCTGTCGCCCTTTCAATATTTTGCCGTTGATGATGACACCGATTTGAGCAGGATCCCTTGGTCTAAAGGCCGTTACGATGTAGCTGAACTCACCAAGATATACACTCATAATGATCAAAGGGTTTTGCGTATTTTACAAAATCTCGGTGAGATCATTACCGATATCAGTATGATGCGAGCTTTGGCATTTTGTGTCAGTCGCGAACACGCTAAGTTTATGGCGCAAAAATTCACATTGAAAGGGATTAAATGTGACATATTGACCAGTGACAATAGTAATGAGCGTGAAATACAGCAGCAACGTCTGAAAAGCAGAGATATCAATATCTTGTTTGTGGTCGATATCTTTAATGAAGGTGTCGATATTCCAGAAATTGATACCCTGCTATTTTTACGTCCGACAGAAAGCTTAACCATATTTCTGCAGCAGCTTGGTCGTGGGCTCCGGCTAACAGAAGGTAAAGAGTGTTGTACCATACTTGATTTTGTTGGCAACTCTCGCCCAGAATATGACTTTTCACAAAAATTCAGGGCGTTAGTCGGTAAAACAAATCAATCTATTGGCAAAGAGATAAAACAAGGATTCCCGCAATTACCCATTGGCTGTCGCATTGAATTGCAAGAAAAAACCCAAGCGATGATCCTCAAGAATATCAGCAATGCAATCTTGAATAGAAACAGGTTATTACGAGAGATTAATAACTTCCCGCACATCACTCATCTGCCTTTATCACTCAGCAATTTTTTACATATCTACCCAAATATTACCTTGGAAGATATCTATAAAATAAAACTTTCCAGCCCATTAAATTGCGGAGGCTGGAGTGCATTACTTACTGCCAGTAAAAGTGACAATCATACAAAAACACCTCCAGAGCTTTTTGCGGCCTATTATCGCGCCATTAATAACCGGTTATTAAACTGCACATCGATCTCATACTTAAAATTTTTACAGCGATTATGCAAAGACAATTTCATATTTAATGAGAACGATAATGCCGCTAACACAGTTCAGCAAAACCGGCTCTTTGCCTTGATGTGCCATTACGATTTTTGGGATAAAACAGGATCTCAACTTGGCTTTAAATCATTAAACGAAAGCTTACAAACCCTACATAATACAAGCCTACAAAGTGAACTCTTTGAAGTGCTGGCATTATTAATAGAGAGGTTAGAAGTAAACGAATTTCCAATGCCGACGGGTTGCAATAAGACTATCGATACTTCACCACTAAAAATGCACGTTCGTCATCCGAAAGAGCATATTATGGTCGCTTTTGGGGACTCCACTTTTAACAAAAAATCATCCAGCCGGGAAGGTGTATTAAACCTTCCAGAGATAAATACCGAGCTGTTATTTGTCACGCTTAACAAGTATGAAAAGCAATTTTCGCCGACCACGATGTATCATGACTTTGCCATCAGCCCCAGCCTGTTTCATTGGCAAACGCAAAATAGTGCAAGGCCGAATACAGGTAAAGGCTTGGCTTATATCACTCAAAAGCAGACAGGTAAAACCATACTGCTGTTTGTCCGCGAACAAGCCAAAGATGAAAATGGTCGTACCATGGGTTTTGTAAATTTTGGGCCGGTGGATTTTGTAAAATTTGAAGGCAGCCAGCCGATGAATATCACCTGGAAATTAGCACAGCCAATGCCAGCTTATTTGTGGCACGATACAGCGAAGTTGGCTGTGGGGTAGAGGAAAACTTACTATATGATTATCAGGCCTTTCGTTTTAACAAAAACGATGAGAGGTAAAAAAGATGTAAGTGAAAGGCCTAGCCTGGTCATTTACGCCTTAGGAACTAAAAATAAGTGACAAGATCAACTTGGTCACAGCTACGCTCGTTTCACGCAAAAAAGCGAGTGTGGCGCTAGCATCAATATATTAATGAGTATTAAGCTTACTTTATCTAAGTTGAGTTGTGAATAACCAGGTATTTTCAGTGCGGATACTGTAGTGCTTTGTTCTTAATTCGGTACGTATTGATTCAATAAAAGCGGAACTTGGCTTATTGACTCTTCTTGCAACAAGTCGGCTTTTATATACAGGGATGAATCAAGTAATGGGTGTTGCCCATTATATGCACACTTGATGCGCAAGTTTCGCATGCTTGATACTTTAACCTACTGAAAAAAGTTGTTTTGGGGGCATTTATAGAGATCTCTATAAATGAAAATGCATCAATTCACAATCATGTGTTGATCTATCTAACTGTTTTATAAAACAGTTGTTATATAGTTCTTATCAATAGATAAAGTTTACGTGTGTACTGGTGAGAATGTAGGCTAATACACTGTTATGTTTTTATTCGGAGAATTCATGAGTACTAATAAGGCTGGTGATATAGGTGAAGAGAATGTACGTGAAGTGCGGCGGTTTTCAAGAGAGTTGTCGCCTGACGTTTAAATTTATGCCACCTTATTCTCTTTTATTTCAGTCTTTGACTTCTCTGGATTAAGCCTGACTTCTTTAACTGGTGCCCAATTTTTGATTTCACCTGACCAACGAC
>NZ_JBFGZY010000218.1:0-3456 GCF_041586535.1 Psychromonas sp.
ATGAAAGCAAGGTATTGATTACAGTAACTAGTTGTTCTAATTACACAAAATCGTATGGAACGATTTTGAACAGCTTTAGCTGGCCACAAAGTGGTGAAGAACAGGACGTTCTGAATCAAATCAATAACAAAGACTAAAACGCAGTTTTATGTCTAGCTAGCATTCATTTTAGCAAGTATAAATGAGCAGATAGTTATCGGATTTGGTATTATAGACAGGTATCCACTACCCCCTAATTTCTTACCCGCTTAAGCTTTCAATCAATCCCTGCCTAAGACCTATTACCTTCCCCTGAAGTGTACCTATTGGGAAAATGTACCCTGCTATTGAGTAAATAATCATGCGGATTGCTATGATATATACCCATGCTACTTCAAAATGCTTTGTCAGGCACGAGCTTGGAAATCAGAGCAAGGCGCAACATGAGGTAATGGTTACTCCCTTTTCGATTGGTGCAACGCAGAACTGGTTTTCGAGCTCGCGCCCCGTAGGGCAAGGGAAATTGCACCAATCTGCTTTGTTATAAAATCTCTCTGTAGAATAACTAGACTTCAATTTTATGTCTAGCATCTCGGCACAATTGACCTTGCTGACTTTGCATCTTGAAGTATCATGGGTATAGAAAGTTGCTGAGTTTATTGTTGCTGTTTTTCCCGAGGAGGAGTGATGGATATTGATATCAGTAATATTGCCGAGGAAAATCACCGCTACGCCATCCACCTGGCTACCTGTCAAAATGTTATTAGCTACGAAAAGCGCAGATATAAAATCACCAATATTCTGGCACACAGTTCTTTTGAAGCGGTTGATTTCTGGCGCAATATCTCTCTTGCCGCAGAGGTGTTGCTGAAAGCGTGTCTGTTAAAACATAATATCCCCTTTTTAAAAAAAAGAGCCCATGGTGAATACGGTGAAAAAGTCACTGTAAAAAGCAATGCCGGGCTGGATGAGATACTCAGAATCTTAGAGATAAATTACGTGGCACAGATTAATACAGGATCAGTCAGTACTGCGTTAAAAACTGCTGAAAATAAACTTTTTGAAAAAATATCCCTTGATCCGCAAAAGGCGAAACTAATATCTGAAATGTTCTACGTTATTATCCGTACCCGCCGTAACCGCAACAGCCACTTTTTCTTTCCTAATCAGAGCCGGATAGATATTGCCGAAGTCGAAATGCTGTTTCTGCCGCTTTTAAATCTGCTTGAGGAGGTATATGAGTTATAAAGTGTCATAATTGTTGGTGACAAATTAATCACCCTAATATCATGTTGATTTAAATGCATTATGCCTTTTTAAGGTCATCACTCTGGCTATGCTAAGTTACCTTTTCTGTGAAGGATTTTACCAGATCGTAGTGCTGAGATATTCACCACACAGCGTGGATCAACAACCTTGAAAGCAATGCAGCTATGGTGATAACTTGATTTTCTTAATTATTTAGAATAGCGTTAGCCTTTATTTATCTGTTAATATCCTTACTTGTGGAATAGCTTACTAGCACCGCTTTCTGGTAAACTACTTACTGCAAACTATCCTTCGAGAAATACTTGCCGACCGATGAACTAGATATCAAAAACATTTGTGTTTTATCAATAAAGAATAAGAAAAATAGATGACAAAAGCGCAGTCGCGGGCATGTTACGCCCAGGGGCTCAAAAAGAAAGGAAGTATGCAAGGTGTTTAAAAAGTTAGTTATTGCCACCAGTCTATTATTACTGTTGTTAATCGGCAGTTTTATCTACCCGCAGCCTGCAGCAAAGATAGAAAATACGCAGCAGACCAGCAGTCTGCGGATCAAAGTTGCGCGTTATTATTGGCCGGGAGAACACTGGATAGAGATAGCCGATAAGAAAGGCTGGTTTAAAGAGGCCGGCCTGAATGTAGAGCTTGTTGATACCAATTCGGACTACTACGGCTCACTGCAGGATATGGTTGATGGAAAAATAGACGTCAATAACTTTACCCTATTCGACATTATGCACTTTAACGCTTCAGGTGCGGATCTGGTTCTGGCCATCAATAGTGACAACTCATTCGGCATTGAAGCCATAGTAGCAAGCCAGTCTATTGCCACAATAAAGGAGTTAAAAGGAAAAACTATTGGGGTTGATCGAGGCAGCTATCTGGAATATATATTGGATATAGTCTTAAAACGTCATGGATTAGTGCCCGGTGATGTTAATAAAGTACAGCTCACCGCTGAAAACGCGGTAGCAGAGTTCGGCAAAGGTGAATTGGATGCGATTATCACCTGGGAGCCTTTTGCATCTGAGGCTATGCAGGTTCGGCATGGCCATAAGCTCTTTGATACCTCGGAAATTCCCGGTATATCGCCTAATGGGCAGGTGTTCCATCGCAGTTTTATTGAGCAGAGGCCGGAAGATGTCCAGGCTTATGTTTCTGTATGGTATAAAACCATACAGTTTATTCAGGATAAGCCTAAACAGGCTTACGCTATTATCGCTGATATCTACAATACCACTGAAGAAGAGGTAGAAGCTTATCAACAGTTAGAACTGCTGCTGGATCTTCGCGATAATACCACCTCTTTTTCATATGGTACGGGGTTTGAATCGCTGCACGGTGCCGCACGATATATAAATAACTTTCTGATTGATAATGGCACCATCAGCAGACCAATGGACAGTACTGAGTTTATCGATCCGACCTTCATTCGCACCCTCAAGCACAGATTGCAGCAGGAAGCTTTATGAAATTTGCCGCAAAAATCACATTATCGGTAGTAGTCGTATCCTTTGTTGTCGTTCCTTTACTGGTTTTAAGCACTTTTAATTCCAGCAAAATGGTGCTGCAGAAAAGTATAACTAAAAATTACCTGGAAATTGCTCAGCAGAAAATGAAGTCCATTGACCATGCCCTCTATATCGCCTATCGGGATATTCAGATGCTTGGTGAAGATGATTTTTTGCAGGAACTGCTTGAACCCCGCGAAGACGGGGTAAAGCAGAGCTTGTCTCTGCTGCACAGCAAGTTGGAGAAACGGGCCTTATTTAGCGGGCCCTGGGATAGCCTGACAGTCATTGATAACAACGGCTCAATCCTTATTTCGACAGATAAAGATCGTATCGGCAAAGCAGTTGAAACATATCCACTAAGCAGCGTTGCCTATTATCAGGCCATGATAGGTAAAACTTTTTATTCCGATCTGGTATTGCCCAGTAGAGCAAGCAGACCTACCGTGATGTTTGCAGCCCCAATCAGAAGTGGTCAGGGAAGCAGCACGATTAACGGTGTCGTACTCGGTCATTTTGCCTGGCCTGTGGTGCTTCAGGAGCTCGCTGGCATTCCCCCGCCGGCAGTAGTCCATCTGATTAACAATCAAGCGCAGGTTATTGCAGGCCAGAGTGGATTGGCAGATAACAGTTTAAAACTTAATACTGCGGAGCTCGATCTTACAAGGCGTTCTATGGCAAGTGGTGTTGGAGGCAGTGC
>NZ_JBFGZY010000219.1:0-3429 GCF_041586535.1 Psychromonas sp.
ATCTTACATGCGCCGCCGGCACAGTCATCGCTTTCATCCATCACATTTTCATCATCAGCCCCATCCCGGGTATTGTGATAGTACAATGTTTTAACACCCATTTTATAAGCAATCAACAAGTCTTTTAACAGGTTGGTCATAGGTACTTTTTTATCGTCAAAACGTTTCGGATCGTAATTGGTATTTGCTGAAATTGCCTGATCGACAAATTTCTGCATTAAACCAACCAGCTCAAGATACCCCTGGTTATTTGGAATGTTCCATAATAATTCATAGTTTTGTTTATACTTTTCATATTCAGGCACAACTTGTTTGAGAATACCGTCTTTACTTGCCTTGACACTCACATAACCGCGTGGTGGTTCAATACCGTTGGTGGCATTGGAAATTTGGCTCGATGTTTCAGATGGCATTAAGGCAGATAACGTAGAGTTACGTAAACCGTGTTTAACAATATCGCCGCGTAATGTTTCCCAATCCAGATGGTAGGGCTCATCACAAATAGCATCCAATGCTTTTTTGTAGTTATCCAGCGGTAATATCCCCTGCGAGTAACGTGTTTCGTTAAATTTAGGGCATGCACCACGCTCTTTAGCCAGTTTATTGGAAGCTTTTAAAAGATAGTACTGGATAGCTTCAAAAGTTCTGTGGGTCAGATTATTTGCGCTGCCATCAGAGTATTTAACCCCATTTTTAGCCAGGTAATAAGCGTAGTTGATTACCCCGATGCCCAGTGTACGACGCGCCATACTACTATTTTCAGCAGCAAGGATAGGGTAGTCCTGATAATCCAATAAGTTATCTAATGCGCGCACCGCCAGTTCCGCCAGCTCCTCTAATTCATCAAGCGACTCAATAGCGCCTAAATTCAGTGCAGACAGAGTACAAAGCGCAATTTCACCTTCTTCATCCATAATGTGCTGCAGCGGTTTAGTCGGCAGTGCAATTTCAAGGCATAAATTACTTTGGCGAATCGGTGCGACTTTGCTGTCAAATGGACTGTGGGTATTACAGTGATCGACATTCTGAATATAGATACGCCCGGTACTCGCGCGTTCCTGCATTAAGATGGAGAACAAGTTAACCGCTGAAATGCTGCGCTGACGAATATCCGGATCACCTTCGTATAAATGATATAAACGCTCAAACTCATCCTGATCTTCAAAAAAGGCGTCATATAACCCCGGGACATCGGATGGACTGAACAGGGTGATCTCTTTTTTGTCGATTAGGCGCTGATAAAATAAGCGGCTTAACTGCACCCCGTAGTCGAGATGACGTACCCGGTTGGACTCAATCCCGCGATTATTTTTTAACACCAGCAGTGATTCAACTTCCAAATGCCAAAGCGGGTAAAAAACGGTGGCTGCACCGCCACGTACACCACCTTGAGAACAAGATTTAACCGCTGTTTGAAAGTATTTGTAAAATGGAATGCACCCGGTGTGGTAAGCTTCACCACCACGGATGTTGCTTCCCAGAGCACGAATACGACCGGCGTTAATACCGATACCTGCGCGTTGCGAAACATATTTAACAATAGAGCTTGCCGTGGCATTAATCGAATCAAGGCTGTCACCCGTCTCAATTAATACGCATGAACTAAATTGACGGGTCGGCGTGCGTACTCCTGACATAATGGGCGTCGGTAATGAGATCTTAAATAGAGAAACCGCATCATAGAAACGCTTTATGTAATCCAGGCGGATCGACTTGTCATAGTTAGCAAACAGGCAGGCAGACACCATCAGATATAGAAACTGCGCACTTTCATAAATTTCACCGTTAACACGGTTCTGGATCAGGTATTTACCTTCAAGCTGTTTTACCGCAGCGTAAGAAAACTTTAAATCACGGTCATGGTCGATGAATTTCTCCATCTCTTCAAATTCTTGCTTGCTATAATCTTCAAGAAGATGCGCATCGTACTTGCCTTTAGAGCACATTTTGCTGACGTGCTCAAAGACACTCGGCGGCGTAAAGCGCTGGTAGGCTTTTTTACGCAAATGGAACACCGCAAGATGGGCCGCTAAATATTGGTAATCCGGTGACTCCTCTGAAATAAGATCGGCAGCCGCTTTAATAATCGTTTCATGGATATCGTCAGTGCGAATGCCATCATAAAACTGAATATGTGAATTTAATTCAACCTGAGAAACAGATACATTATTGAGCCCCTCTGCCGCCCAGGTAATAACGCGGTGGATTTTCTCAAGATCAATGCTCTCTCTTTTGCCATTTCTCTTTGTGACAAATAGGTTTTTATTCATTCAGGGACCCTTATATTTAGCAACTGCAGTGACACTTATTGATGCAGTTTTTATTGTGTTGCCAGGTTGTTAAAAGCACAATATATTGTGTTTAATATCATAAGGGGGCACAAGATAAAGCTTTTTAAGTTTTTTTCAAGAGAATATTTAATCGCTTCCGGTGGATAAGATTGTGGATAAACCGAGTAAACAAAAGTAGGTTAGTAATAACTAACAAATTACTTGGGAGCGCTTCTGATTTTAGTGGAATGCAACCTTTATTTTTAAAAAAGATATCACTAATACGGGTAAACATAATTATTAATAAAATATTGGAAACTGCGAGTATTATTATCTTTTTGCCTTTTACTTTTTAAAAAACGTTGCTGATCCGAGCTGAGTAATTGCAAACAGAATCTGCTGCCTGGAGTAAAGTTATTATTGCTCAGCAATGAATATTCTCAGATCCATCAGATCGGATCTATCTATTTTGAGAGGGCGCGGGGAGAAGTGAGGTTTTTTATCCTGTGCATTAAATCACGTTATCTGCAATAGACGGGGGGAAGTACTCTGTTTTGGCTATTGATTTTGATTTGGATCAATATAACCACTGTAAACTTAAGGTTATATATCATTAACGGCAGCTTAACAAATCATTAACCTTTAAGTTTGCTAGACTTAAATCGATTGCCAATTGGCGCGATGCAAGTGTTATAAATACAGTCCAAAACGAAAAAACATAAGTGTGGGGTAGCGATTATGAAACTACATATGGAAGAAAAATGTTACACTGATATCTGTTTGCATGGTAAGTGGTTTCATCATGATCATGGTGGCACCAGTGCTTATATGCTGGGTTCTCGTGAAGTTTTTGAGTTTGATAAAATGCCGACAACGGATGAAGAATTAGAAGCTTGTCTTGAGCCGATTGCAAGAAGTAAGATGTTTGCTTAAACAGGAGGGAATTGTTGCAGATAAGAAACAGGAATAAACGGCTGTTTTTTATCCATTTAGATGAAAAACACAGTCATTCATGGCGGTGATGAAAATCATTGATGCGAAGCATTAACGTTACTTAGGTCTATTTTGTTGCTCGATATAAGTCGTCAGGGCATCTAGCGCAGCACCGCCACATGATCCGGCAAAGTAACTGGGAGACCATAACGCACCATTCCATAGA
>NZ_JBFGZY010000220.1:0-3326 GCF_041586535.1 Psychromonas sp.
GAATCATGATAAAATCCAAGACCGAACTGAGGGGGTACTAAAAATACGCTGTTTCTGGATGAGAACTAGCTAGCATTCATTTTAACAAGCATAAATGAATAGATAATTATCGGATTTGGTATTACAGTGCTGAGCCTACTTTACCACCCACATTTTGTACCAAAAAAGAGACTTCCAATTCTTTAATTTATACCCGTGATACTTCAAGATGCAAAGTCAGCAAGGCAAATTGTGCCGAGATGCCAGGCATAAAATCGAAGTCTAGTTATTCTACAGAGAAATTTTATAACAAAGCAGATTGGTGCAACGCAGCACTGGTTTTCGATCTCGTGCCTGACAAAGCATTTTGAAGTAACTTGCTTCTGCTTAATGCGGGATATTTAATTATCGTCTGGTAATTACTCATCACTAGAGCGCCATATAGTTTAAAAAAACAGCACCAGCGAGAGCCAAAATGGTCGCAGGTAAGGCAAATTTTTGAAGATCTGGTGGGCCTAAATCGAAAAAATTTAACGCAACATGCGACCATTTGGGCCTCGCCCTTCGGGAGCGCCTAAAAATCGCTCATTCTGCGTTTTGTCAGCTCGAAAGAGATCTCTATTCCTTCGCTAACACGCCTTGCCTGAGCGATTTTTAGTCAGCTCTGGCGTTCGTTTTTTAAACTATATGGTGCTCTAGATAGTGGTATTGTTCAAAAAACAGGGTAAACAATAACTCACCATAGAGGACACCGAGAAGGCAGAGAAGAAATTTAATAGTCGATTGCTTATCTTTCCCGGTGCGTGGGTAATGTCTCTTTGCTCTTTGTGGGAAATATTCAAAATTGTGCCGAATGATTAACCCGTCTTGAATAAGGCGGGTTTTTAATGTTTTAGGAAACTAATCACTTAAAATGAAAGGCAAGCACTCGCTTACTTTTGCTGTTTGTCGATACTCAAAGCTTTGTCGACATTAAGGGGCATCAGTCTCTTTTTCTGTCATCTTTTATCCTATTCTTGTCAGCATTTTTTGATCCGGTGGTAAAAACTGTTTTTCGATAAGCCAAATACGCGAGTTAAAGCGGGAAGAGAATAGTAAGCTAAATACCCCAAACTATCCCGATAAGTAATGAAGCATACGTTTTCGAAATGCTGTTCTCTATAACATTGATATATATCAACATGATATTTTTAATATGTTTTATGTTCTATTTATGTGAGCACGTACTTATAAAGCTATTTATAGCCGACTGAATAGGTCAAGAATATTTGGCCTTTTATTTATAAATATTACTCTATTGTATTATCATATTTTAATTATTGAGCGGGATTGTCTTTCACGCTCATTTATTCAAATTTTATATAAATTTAATAACAGACTAGGCGATGTGGATTAACCATGCCGCACTTAGTCTAATGTGTTTTTTTTGACATAAAGAAAGGAGATCTTGTGAGAAAATTTTTATTGGGACTATCCCTATTTCTTGGCGCTGCAGTGCCCGCAATAGCCAGCAGCGGAGGCGGTGAGTTCATCAATATGACCACCACTTTCTACGGGATAGTGGCGGTGGTACTTTTTGTTGCTGCCTATTCCCTGGTTATCTTCGAAGAACAGCTGCACCTACGTAAGAGTAAGCCAGTGATGCTTGCCGCCGGTTTGATCTGGGTGTTGGTAGCGCTTGCTTACGGGGCTATGGGGGATACCCACACCCCGCATGATGCGATCAAGCACAATCTGATAGAGTACTCAGAGTTGTTTCTATTTCTGCTGGCGGCGATGACCTACATTAATGCCATGGATGAGCGCGATGTCTTTCAAGCCCTGCGCTCCTGGTTGGTCGGTCGCGGTTTCACCCTGCGGGTGGTTTTTTGGGTGACTGGTTTGCTGGCATTCTTGATTTCGCCATTGGCAGATAACCTGACCACAGCTCTGCTGATGGGGGCTGTTGTTATGGCGGTCGGTGGCAGCAATCAAAAATTCGTTATCGTTGCCTGCATCAACGTTGTTGTCGCAGCCAATGCCGGCGGAGCATTTTCGCCCTTTGGTGATATCACCACTCTGATGGTCTGGCAAAAAGGGAAGGTTGAATTTGCTGAATTTTTCGCAATTTTCCTCCCGTCGTTGGTTAACTGGTTGATTCCTGCAGTAATTATGAGCCTTACGGTCAGTAAAGAGCGACCTGAGGCAATGGATGAAACGGTTATGATGAAGCTGGGTGCCAAGCGGATTATTGCCCTCTTTATTCTGACCATCATCACTGCGGTATCGTTTCATAACTTTTTGCATCTGCCGCCCGCGACGGGAATGATGCTCGGTCTCGGGTACCTAGGGTTTTTTTCCTACTATCTGAAGAAGAAAGAGCACCGTCTTATTACCGGCGATCAGCCTCTCGATATGATCGGACATAACCCAGATGAACACTGTGAGGAAGGACACCATGGGCATATTGAGGGGTTTGACCTGTTCCGCAAGATAGCCCGTGCCGAGTGGGATACTCTGCTTTTCTTCTATGGGGTTATTCTCTGCGTTGGTGGACTGGGCCAGTTTGGCTATCTGGCAGTGACCTCAGAATTGATGTACATCGGTCTCGGAGCAACCTGGGCTAACGTGCTGGTTGGATTCCTTTCAGCAATTGTTGATAACATTCCTGTGATGTTTGCGGTGCTGACCATGGATCCTGTGATGAGCCACGGCCAGTGGTTGTTAGTGACTTTGACAGCTGGAGTTGGCGGTAGTATGTTGTCGATCGGTTCTGCGGCGGGTGTCGCCCTGATGGGAACTGCGCGGGGTGTTTACACTTTTGCTAATCATCTTAAATGGTCGTGGGCGGTTGCGCTTGGTTATGCTGCCAGTATCATGGTGCATTTATGGTTAAACGCAAATTATTTTCACTAAGCTATCAGCTTGATCCCGTCCGGGATCACCGCAAGGGCGGGGGAGTATTCTATCCGCCTTTTTTCACTCCTCCCTTACCTGCGTAAAGGTTACCTTTCTGGCGCTATTTGTGCGCATAAAAGCCATTATTTAACCACAACTTCTGGTAATTCTTCTTATACCAAATCCGATAATTATCTATTCATTCATGCTTGTTAAAATGAATGCTAGCTAGTTCTCATCCAGAAACGTTAACATACTGAAATATATAAAAAAACAGGCAAAAAAGAAGGAAAACTCCGGTAGATTTACTATAATTAATAGTGCTAACTAATTGATTACATTAAAAAAACCGGAGTTTGGAATGCGCGAAACACACAATCCTCAAATAAGTATATTCGAATTTTACGGTGAACACGAGACCGGTCAGCAATTAAAAAAGCTATCCCAAATTTTAGATGATAATCCTGCTA
>NZ_JBFGZY010000221.1:0-3117 GCF_041586535.1 Psychromonas sp.
GCGACGGCATAAGTGCCAACGCTCACTGAACCATAGTGTGCCGCAATAGAGGTGCATCCTGTCGTTTTAATAAACCGATGTAATAAAGAATCGGGAAGGCGATTAAGGGTAACAATAAACCCAAAAATAGAATATAGATTGACTGTGTTAACAACTCCCACGATGCATGCTCAGCTAGAGCCCCCCCTTTAAGCCGATAGCGACCATTAAAAATAAAATTAATGACTGATAGAGCTCTTTAGGAAAGTGTATTTTTGAATCGACTAATACGGCAAAAACGCCCAGTAAAAAAAATGAAATACTGACATCGATCTGCATTTTAACTTACTGATTTTCATATAATTAAGTATGGAAAGAGTTATGTAAAAAAGCACTAAGTTAAGATTGTTCACTAATCATATTGTAAGGCGTCTTGTCCCTGATATTTTGTTGCGGTTTTTTAGTCCAGACAGCAATAACAATTAACGCAATACCTACCGAGATCAAAGCAAAACCTGCCGGATCCTGCTGCGCAATCAAAGCGCCTGGCACATTAATAGCAATTGCGACGCATAAGCTGAATTTAAATTGAATATTTTTCATAATCCCTCCTGTTAATCAAAGCAATGTAAGAATAACGACAGAAAATGAATTAATTTTCCGTGGTTATTTTTAATGAACGGATTATGACAAAACCAATCAATAGACAATTGTTGATATTATCAATACAATAGATAGATAAAAGTCTATTTAAAATTGGTTAATTATATGAAATCAAGACTTCATGCCCACGTGGGCACAATCAGACAACTGGAAATATTATTGGCCGTTCACGATAAGGGCAGTATTAATGAAGCGGCCAAGGCACTATTTTTAACTCAGCCTACCGTATCAATACAGATGAAAAAATTGACCGATGCGATTGGGGCACCGTTGTATAACTATGCAAACAGGCAATTAGTATTTACCGATATCGGTTTAGAATTAGTCAAAACGGCAGTAGAGGTTCTCGATAGCTTTGCCCGGCTTGATATGTCATTAGGGAATATTAAAGACTTTAAATCAGGTACATTGAGGCTGGCGGTTGTAACTACATCAAAATATTTTATTCCCCATTTACTAGGACCTTTTTGCGAACAGTATCCGAATATAGATATACAACTAAAAATAGGTAATAGAGAGCAAACCATTGAGCGGCTTAAAAAAGGCGTTGATGATTTTTATGTATTCAGCCATCCTCCGGTTGATATGGATACCGAAAGTATAGAGATTTTAAGAAATCCGCTGGTGGCGATAGCACATGAAGATCATCCCATCGCCAAAGTTAAAAACTTAACCTTAAAAGATTTGTCTGCAGAGCCTTTTTTGATGCGTGAAAAAGGCTCTGGTACGCGTTATGCCATTGAAGAATTTTTAAAGCAGCATAACGCTAAACTTAATGTGAAAATGACTATTGAAAGCAACGAGGCAATTAAACACTCAGTGATGTCAAAACTGGGAATCTCTATATTATCCGCCCATACATTAACCTATGGCGGGCAGAGCGGGCTGGCACGTTTACCGGTAAAAGAACTGCCGATCAATTCCCATTGGTTTTTTGTTTGGTCTAAATCAAAACGTCCAACCCTGCTCGCTGCAAAGTTTCTGGCTCATATTGAAACAAATGGTCGGGCATTATTACAACAAGAGATGATAAAAACCGGCATTTCGTATAACCAAACTAATAAGTGACGGGGCTAAGGCCGCAAATCCTCATAAAAAATTTGCGGCCATTTGGGCTCTCGCTGGTGCCGTTTTTTTAGGCCATTATGGAGATCTAAAATAAAGAGTCTGACAGATCAAACAGTTCCTGATTGAAAGGCCGCTTCATATTGTTAATACAATCGATGATATCATAGTGCACCATCTGTGAATTCACTATGCCGACACAACGACCGCCTTCACCTTCCAGTAACAACTTAACGGCGAAAGAACCCATACGGCTTGCCAGAATGCGATCCCGCGCCGTTGGTATACCACCACGTTGTATATGACCCAAAATTGTTGCACGTGTTTCACGCCCGGTTTCGGCCTGAATATGTTTAGCAAGCTTATCAACGTTTGTTACATGCTCACAGATTGCAACAAGCATGTGCGTTTTACCTTTGGCAATACCGGCTTTAATTTGTCCCAACAACTCCGCTTCGTGATACTCTTTTTCCGGAATAACAACAAACTCTATACCACCAGCCACTGCCGCACCTAAGGTTAAGTCACCACAGTACCGCCCCATAATTTCAACAATGGAGATACGTTTGTGTGATGCCGATGTATCACGTAAGCGGTCAATTGCTTCCACAACGGTATTGAGTGCGGTATCAAAACCTATGGTATACGTAGTGCCGGGAATATCATTATCGATCGTGCCGGGAATACCGATACAGGGGTAGCCCATTTCGGTGAGTTTTTTAGCCCCCATATATGATCCGTCACCACCAATAACCACTAAGGCATCGATATCATGTTTTTTAAGATTTTCAATGGCTTCTTTGCGGACACTTTCCTGTTTAAATTCAGGAAAACGGGCAGAGCCTAAAAAAGTACCACCATGATTAATAACATCGGAAACAGAATGGCGATCCAGCAGTTTAATATTGTCCTGATGCAGACCGGCATAACCTTCATAAATGCCATAAACATCTAAATTATGACGTAACCCTTCACGTACTACTGCACGGATTGCCGCGTTCATCCCGGGAGCATCACCGCCACTTGTTAACACACCTATTTTTTTAATCATTACAGACACCTCGGCTAATAAACTCTTTAATTATGTTAAAACTGAGTATAGGGCGAATAATACTAATACGCTTGATAAAAAACACTATTTGCCCGTTGGCGATCCACTTCAGCCCGGTCTCCTATTTTTATTGTTGTGCTTATAAATTTTCACGCTATAATTAACTGTATTTATATACAGCACTAATTATGAAGATTATCCCCATTACAGCCAGCGCGGGCATTACTGGCTTTGAAAGCCCGGCAAGTGACTATCTGCAGCTGCCCTTAAGTCTCGATGCATTATTAATCGAGCACCCGAGTGCGACTTTTATTGCCAAAGCTGACGGGCACTCAATGCAGGAGGCCGGTATTTTTAAC
>NZ_JBFGZY010000222.1:0-3086 GCF_041586535.1 Psychromonas sp.
ATTCATTTATGCTTGTTAAAATGAATGCTAGCTTCGTTATTGATTTTGTAATTAGAACAACTAGTTACTGCAATCAATGCCTTGCTTTCATCCATTTTTCCTACGCATAAATAGATCATCTAATTAACGGAATTGGTATAATTTCAATGATTAAATCCGTTATTTTCTCTGCGTCATTTTGACTATTTTAGTAAACGGGAGGTGTAAACGCTATTGATGAAACGTTCTTTATTTTCCGGCTGCAGGCTGCCATTAAGCTGATTAGCAATACGGAAATACTGTGGCTATCTCAACGGCGCATGAAACTGTTTATATGGCGGTATCAGCAGTGTTATAAGTAAGGACTGGTACGTCCCCTTTGAGATAATAAAGCACCTTTTTGGCAGGAAAATTTTTATTGTAATAAAATTACATAATCTGTTTTTATCAAATCCTAGAGTTGCTTTTGTAAGCATTTTTTAAGGTTTACAAGTTTGTCAATCCGCGCTTAGCGATGCGTTGTTGTTTTTTTGTGATCTGTATTGCCATTTATTTTTGTTTGGTCTATCTACTTATTGTGATATCGATCATGTTTTTTCTTTTCTTAGCACTTGCAGATCTGTTTTGTTTTAATTTTACTTTTTAAAGTGTGATTTAGGTCTCTGTCTGTGTTAAATGTTTTATTTTTTATGTGATCAATATCACTGTTTTTTAGCAAGGCGTGCATTTTTAAAATTCCGTGATAGATTTACCCGTGAGTTTCAGCCACATCAATTATTTTGCCTACTTTCAGGTGAATAAACACATACGGAGCAAATCAAATTATGCTGTCATCAAAATCTAAGGTCGGAGTACAAAACTTTGGTCGTCTGTTATCAAATATGGTTATGCCGAATATCGGCGCCTTTATTGCCTGGGGTTTAATAACCGCATTATTCATTCCTACGGGATGGATACCCAATGAAACCTTAGCCTCAATGGTTGGGCCGATGATCAAATTCATGCTGCCACTGCTGATTGGTTACACGGGTGGTAAAGTTGTTGGAGGAGAACGTGGTGCTGTTGTTGGTGCAATAGCAACAATGGGTGTTATCGTTGGTACTGATATCCCGATGTTTATGGGGGCGATGATTGTTGGCCCGTTAAGTGGTCTTGCCATTAAGAAATTTGATGCGGCGATTCACGGTAAAGTGAAAAGCGGTTTTGAAATGTTGGTTAACAACTTTTCGTCTGGTATCCTTGGTATGATTCTGGCGATAATAGCCTATCTGGTTATTGGTCCTGCTGTTAAACTATTATCTAGTGGTCTTGCTGCTGGTGTTGATGTTTTAGTTGAAAATAATCTGCTTCCTTTGACGTCTATCTTCGTTGAACCTGCAAAGATCTTATTCCTGAATAATGCAATCAACCATGGTATTTTCACTCCCTTAGGTATTGCTCAGTCTGAGTCTCTTGGTCAATCAATTTTCTTCTTAATTGAAGCAAACCCGGGTCCTGGTTTAGGTCTGTTACTAGCTTACATGTTCTTTGGTAAAGGTTCTGCAAAAGAATCTGCACCTGGCGCTGCTATCATTCACTTCTTTGGTGGTATCCATGAAATCTACTTCCCATATGTATTGATGAATCCGCGTCTGATCTTAGCCGTTATTGCTGGTGGTGCGACGGGTGTATTCACCCTTACAATGTTCAATGCAGGTCTAATCTCTCCCGCATCTCCAGGCTCTATCTTTGCTGTTTTAGCAATGACGCCTAAGGGTGCTTACGTTGGTATTCTTATCTCTGTTGCAGCTGCTGCTACTGTTTCTTTCTTAGTGGCTTCAGTATTGATGAAAACACAAAAAAGTGTTGCAGGTGGCGAAGACGCGCTAGAGAAAGCGGCAAACGAAATGAAAGATATGAAGGCTGGATCTAAAGGTCAAGCGACAGCTGCTTTGAAAGGGGACTTATCTGCAGTGAAAAAAATCATTGTTGCATGTGATGCCGGTATGGGCTCAAGCGCAATGGGAGCAAGTCTGTTACGTAAAAAAGTACAGGCTGCTGGTTTAGATATCGAAGTTATTAATACTGCTATCAATGATTTGCCTGGCGATGTTGATATTGTTGTTACCCATAAAGATTTAACAGACAGAGCGCGTAAACACGCTGCACAAGCAGAGCATATCTCATTAACTAACTTCTTAGATAATGCGATGTACGATGGTCTGGTTGCTAAAATTAAATCAGCAGTAGGTGGCGCAGCTGCTCCTGCTGCAGCAGAAGCGGTAACTGCTCCTGCTGAGTCTAAAGGTCCACTAGTGTTAACGGAAAAAAATATTTACCTTGGACTAAAACCGACAACGAAAGAAGACGCGATTAAATTCGCAGGTGAACAACTGGTTGCTTTGAACTACGTTGAAGACGGGTATAAGCAGGGCATGTTTGACAGAGAAAAATTGGTATCAACATACTTAGGCGAATCAATTGCGGTTCCTCACGGTACGATTGAAACTAAAAAATATGTTAAGCAAACCGGTATCGTATTCTGTCAGTACCCGGAGGGCATCCAGTGGGGTGAAGATGAAGATGATGTTGCAGTTATGGTTATCGGTATTGCAGCACAAGGTGATGAACATATTCAAGTCATCACAGCTATCACCAATGCACTTGATGATGAAGACGCAATAGAATGTTTGAAAACAACAACTAATGCGGCAGACGTACTACGTATTTTAGGTAACTAAAATATCATTAAGAAGCCACCTCAATCGAGGTGGCTTTGTCAATATTAAAGGCCGGGTTTACCGGCCTCTTGCAAATTTATGGAACTAATTATTATGAAAGCTATACATTTTGGTGCGGGTAATATTGGTCGTGGTTTTATCGGTAAACTTTTATCTGATGCAGGCATCGCAGTAACATTTGCCGATGTGAATGAAACTGTCGTAAATGCTTTAATTGCACGCAATGAATATGATGTAAATGTGGTTGGTGCTGAGTGTGTCGTTGAAAAAGTAAAAAATGTTACGGCCATTAATTCAACTGATCCGGCAATTGTAAAACTGATTGCAGAGTCTGATTTGGTGACTACTGCGGTAGGCCCTACGGTTTTAAATATTATTTCAAAAACG
>NZ_JBFGZY010000223.1:0-2991 GCF_041586535.1 Psychromonas sp.
AGCTTTAGCTGGCCACAAAGTGGTGAAGAACAGGACGTTCTGAATCAAATCAATAACAAAGACTAAAACGTAGTTTTATGTCTAGCTAGCATTCATTTTAGCAAGTATAAATGAGTAGATAGTTATCGGATTTGGTATAAGTAGTGTGACAAAACATTCCTCTGCATGGCAATAAAGCGCTTTGCTGTCTTTATTTAAGTGAGCGTAAAAATAATCCAAGTCCACCAACAGCAAGCACCAGAATGACAATAAGATCAAAAGAGATCATGGTACGTAAGCTGAAGCGAACCGTGGAGATAACACCAAATATTAGTGCGCTGATAGAGCCGATTGATAAGATCCAACCCAACATACTTTTGCCGTTAAAGAAAATCAGCCCTATCCCAAAAATAAACGGCACCATAATCATACCACCGGTAAGGTTGAAACTGTTCCCCAGCGCATTATAACTATACAAACGGGAGCCCAAAGCAAAACTCGATGTTACTGTGATGGCGTTCAAGAGCATATAAAAGCCGCCGCACATCATGATTAAGCCTATAAAGAAGGTACCAATCCCGCCTGAACTTCCACCAGCACCATTCATTTACCTCTCCTTGTGTTTATCCTTAAACTTATATCCAAATTTATACCATTAAATTTCAATTAAGGCTAATACCAATCCGCATAACTACCTGAACAATCTTACTTGCTAAAATTAACGATAATTGCGTTAACAGCGTTGCTTTCAATCCCAATAGCCAGCTATTTCTCAATCAAACGCCTTGCTCTCATTGATTTTCCCTGCGCAATTTTTAGTCAGCTCTCGCTGGTGCTGTTTTTTTAAACTATATGGTGCTCTGGCGTATTAGGATAACTCCCCCATCTTTTTTACCTTTTGCCCCAGTAGCGCTGCATCTCATAATATAAAAATGAAGCGGTCCAGGTTATTAACAGCAGCCCGGTTAACGATTCCAGTCCCACAAGGTGTCTGATATGACCATGGGGCTGTATATCCCCAAAGCCTAACGTGGTAAAAATAGTAAATGAAAAATAGACGCAATCCAGTAATGAGCCATCAAAGTTTCCCTCCAGATACCCCGTTCCCTGTATTTGCGGCATAAAATAATAAGCAATAGAAAAAAGCCAGATTTCAATGGTATGGGCAATTAAAGCCCCAAAAACACCAACAACAATTCTGAAGCGGTGTTTAATTTTCATTTTCGGAATGGCAAGTGATATGCGATACAAAAATTCATAATGAATAAGTACTGCCAGGGTAATAATTAAAAAATTGATTAGAAATACCGACCCCATAGATATATTAACCTGATAATTAAACAACCAATGAGTTTAACTATAGAGTATTATATCGTTAAAATGGCTGGACGTTTTATATCAATTCACACTAACCTTGCTGCACACACGAGACGACAAAACAACGGAATCACCTAATTTTTTCCGTTAAAATTGAAAATTCCTTCTGCATTTGCATATTATTAAAGGGCACCAACTCAGGAGCCTGCAGCGCCATAATCTTATCAAACAGTTGATTACTATCGTTGATCGAATTTAGCACTTGTGAAGACATGGTCACCGTATTAAGCGTGTTTACGGCTACTTTATAATCTTCAAAAAGAAGCGCGTGTGCCCTAGACATATTAGTTAAATCTTTTTTCAAATTATCTTTGTATAAGGCAATCGCATCAAGAGTTGTATGCTGACTTTTTAAGTTTAAAGCATACATATTACGATGTTTTTCCAGGGCATTAAGCTGCTCTTTTTGCGTGGTTATTATTAAACTCTGCTGCTTTTCCCGTAAATCATCAATCCGGGGAATATAGAGAGATTTCAAGCCGTCAATATAACGTTCCTGAATGTGCAACTGCAGCTCCAAAAGCACCACGTACATGCTGTAGTATTTTTTAGCGTTGTTTATATCTTCAGCGGACGAAGCGGTGATTTCCGCATAGGTTTTTGCAATTTCACCGATAACAGGAAATACCGTTGTCACACCAAGAATGTCATCTGAATTGACCCGCACCAGTAACGCTTCAACCTGCGCCAAGGAAAGATCGCTGCCAAATTCAGAGAGGCGATCCTGTACGGCTGTGAGCAAGTTTTCACGTATCATATTATATTCACGAATCTCATTTTCATAAGATAAGTGTTGGTCTAACGCATCTTGTTTATCGCTACCAATCAATATCACTGCTTTGGACTTTTGTTCTGCCGCCTGTTTGCGTTTATCTTCAATCAGCTGCTCGATAACGGTAATATCCTGTCGCGCATCTTCCAATAATTGATCATTTAATATGGCGTAAACATCATTAAGAATCTCGTCAATATCCCTTTGATATTGCGCTTGTGTTTTTTTCAACCAGGCACTTTCAGGGGCAAGAAATTTGTCCAGTTTAACTTCGAGAATATCATTAAAACGGTCTTCAACTTTATCCCAGGATTTAATGGCGATTTTCCTGGCTGGTGGCAGATCAGATAGTTCATCTTTGCTGAACTCACTATATAACGCCTGCCCTTGGCTTTTTGCATTATCCCAGCTTTCAGCCAGTAATTGTTGCCAGTCAGCCTGAACATTCATTGACATAATTACTGCTGAGAACAGCAACACTATTTTTTTCATCACCCATTCCTTTACCCATAAAATCAGTCGCTAGTTTGAGATCGGTAGCGTCTTCACAAATGAACACAGAATACACTAAATTCAGCTGTTTTTTTAGCAAAATAGCCGTAAACCCTCGCCCTTATTTTTAGGGCGGGGATATAAGGCGACAGTGTAGTAGCACTTTAAATCATGCAGGTGTGGATTGACTATCCACATAATTTTTCAAAGTTTCTATCGTAGCCCCCCCCGCGCTACAAGCAAAATATGACCGCGACCATAAAGCTGCATTTTTACTTTGCCTAGTTAAATAGGGGTTCTGTAATCGCAACATCCTCGATGATACCGATTTTAAATTATTAACCATCACACTGATCGCCAGTTTTGGCGGA
>NZ_JBFGZY010000224.1:0-2938 GCF_041586535.1 Psychromonas sp.
GCAACATGAGGTAATGGTTATTCCCTTTTCGATTGGTGCAACGCAGCGCTGGTTTTCGAGCTTGTGCCCCGTAGGGCAAGGCATATTATACCAATCTGCTTTGTTATAAAATCTCTATGTAGAATAACTATACTTCAATTTTATGCCTAGCATTTCGGCATAATTTGCCTTGCTGACTTTGCATCTTGAAGTAACATGGGTATAGATGACTCCTTTCCTATAAATCGAAGGCAATGCATGAAGTTGCAGGTTTAGTCACTCTAAGTCAAGGTTCATAACGCCAGAGATGGTTACCTCTGAATTGGCATCTGCAAGCAATTGGGGCATATAAGCGTAACTAACTCACACTTTCAGCTTAGTAAATAGTATTGCGTACTGTTTATGTTGACTTGTGGGTGACAATCATTTTATGTTGGCCTGTGTGTATTATCATTTTATGTTGATTGTTTAATCATCGCTGCGGACAAGGATAGTTAGTGGAAAAAATTATAATTAAAGGCCTGCCATGGCTTTGCACATTAATGTCATTTAACGTTCTATCGGCTTCTCAACTTCCTACTGTGGATTGTGTCATTATACCCAGTCGCAGTGCTGAACTCAGCGCGCCGGTCGCCGGTGTCGTTGCTGCTGTACATAAGTCACTTAGCCATACGGTTGAAAAAGGTGATTTGGTTGCAGAATTGAATACTGAGGTTGAGAAGAGCGCGATCACGCTTGCCAAAATAAAAACCAACCTGAGCGCAGAGCACAATGCAGAAAAAGCAAATCTGAAATTCTATAATCTTCAGCTGCAACGGATAACTAAATTATCCGGTAATGAATTAGCCTCGCTAAGAGATTTGGATGAAGCTGTTCGCTTGAAAGAAAACGCTTTTTGGGGAATTGAACAAATTCGCCAGAATAGGGAAATACGCAAACAAGAGCTGCAGCATGCGCAGGCGCAACTGAAGTATAAATTCGTATACGCCCCTTTCAAGGGCGTTATCGCCAAGCAGTATAAGTTTCCGGGTGAATATGTTGATGGCCAGCCAATCGCCAAAATTGTCGATATAGACACCCTGCATATCGAAGCGATCTACCCGATGGAACATTACCCTCTGCTTAAAAAAGGCATGTTTGCAAATGTTTATCCGGAAACTGATCAGACTAGGGGCTATCAGGCAAAAATTGATGTTATCGACCCCATTGGTGATGTCGCGAGCGGTACATTCGGGGTGCGCCTGAGCATGGATAACAGTGCGCGGGAACTGCCTGCAGGGATCAAGTGCTTTCTGGAAATAGAAAGTGATTCAGACGAGTCAGGCGGCAGAAATAGCCAGGGAGAACCTTAAGGGGAAGATCAACAAATAGCAGCGACTCAACAAAATGCTGGATAACAAGTTAGCAGTTTGTTTTAAGAACTGTGCAGGCAAATGGAATTGCGAGATGAAAAAAGAACAAAATGATCAAAAAAATCAATCCGGGCATCCTTATCAGCTGGTGTTGCTCGAGCCGCGCATTCTTTTTTCTGCGGATCCCTTGGGAGTGGCACCGGTTTTAGGGGAGTTGGATTTTCTCTCAACCTCTTTTGATCCCATAGATAACGTTGAACTTTCCGACCTGTCTATGGATAGCGATTTTCAACAGCAAACATTCCCGACAGCTATTACTTTAGATGACAGTGCTGTTCCGCAAATAGAGCCTGAGCAGTTTCAAAATCCCGGCAGCACATCGGCTGAACAAACCGTAGAGTTAGTGGTCATTGACAGCAGCATTGAAGACTCACAAATCCTGATTGAGCAGATTCAGGTCACCTCTTCTGACTCACAGTTATTTATTTTATACCTTGATAATGCAAAAGATGCGCTGCAGCAAATGACGCAAGCCATAGCGGCTCATGAAAATATATCAGGAGTACACCTTTTAACCCATGCGACGTCAGAAGGGATCTATCTAAATTCTACTTTAGTGACCACCGACTCATTACTTTCCCAAGCAGAGCTTTTTTCTGCATGGGGTTCATCGTTAACAGAAGATGCCGACATTCTGATTTACGGCTGTGATTTTGCGCAAACGGAACAAGGCAAGTCCTTTATTCAACAGCTGGCCGCAATCACGGGTGCCGATATTGCAGCGAGCGACGATAAAACCGGCGCTGCAGCATTGGGTGGTGATTGGGATCTGGAGTATCAGGTTGGTGAGATAAACACGACCGTTACCTTCGAAGCACAGAGTGTTGAGAGCGAATGGCAAGGACTGTTAGCGACTTATGTGGTGAATACCACGGATGACACTATTGACATTAATATCCTTGACGACCTAGCGTTAGATGCCTTGGGTAAGACCAGTTTACGTGCGGCCATTATGCAAGCCAATGCCTCTGCTGAGGATGATACGATTCTGCTGGGCGCGGGTACCTATACCCTGGGTTTGGTGGGTACAGGTGAAAACGCAAGTATCACTGGCGACTTGGATGTTAACTCGACTATTGTGATTCAGGGCGTCGATGCAGACAACACTATTATTGATGGCGGTGGACTTGACCGGGTTTTCGATCTTACAAGCCCGAATAGTAATCTGACACTCAACGATTTATCGGTTAAAGGTGGTCTTATTTATGATGATGGTGGCGGAATTAATGTCGCAGACCCAGATTCAACCTTAACGCTGAATCAAGTTATAGTATCGGATAATCAGGCTGTGAATGGCTCAGGAATTAGCAATAAAGGAACAATGACGCTCACTGATGTGGAAATATCGAATAATACGTCAACTGATTCGAGTTCAGGTAAGGGCGGTGGTTTATATAATTGGACCACAGCCACGCTTACAAATGTCACCGTGAGTGACAACAGCGCCGGCATCGGTGGCGGTATTTATAATGAAGACAACCTTACGCTGACAAACGTCACGGTGAGTGGTAATACAGCTGCAGGGGCCGAAGGTGGTGGAATATATA
>NZ_JBFGZY010000225.1:0-2870 GCF_041586535.1 Psychromonas sp.
CCGTCCGCCACTCGTCAGCAAAATAGCAAGCTATTTCCTGTTACCGTTCGACTTGCATGTGTTAAGCCTGCCGCCAGCGTTCAATCTGAGCCATGATCAAACTCTTCAATTTATAGTTTAATTTGCATCTTGCGATGCGACTCAATATTACTGACTAAAACGAAAGTACCGAAATACTTTTGTTATTCTGAATTAATGAATTAATTCGTGTGTCATTCTATTGATATAGTGCCTAGTAACTAGGACTTATTTGAAATCATATCAACAATGAATGTCCACACAGATTGTTTGATTAAATTGTTAAAGAGCTTTCAGTCACCGGCCAACTTGCGTCATGCCCCGTGTCTGTGGGTGCGCATTATAGGGATTCAAATTACATTGGCAAGCATTTATTGACAATAAAATTTCAACCGCCTATTTATTAAACAACTGCAAGTATTCTTTCATTTATATGAGGAATCTAAAAGAATCTCTGTTTTTCTTAATTATCACTAGTACCTATTAATCCGATTTAGGTAACATAGCGCCCCTTTCTTGTTTAAGTTTTATTTTGAGTGGTACTTTATGATATTTTCTTTGGGTCAACGTTGGATTAGTGATGCGGAATCTGAATTAGGATTAGGCACTATTGTCGCTTTAGAAGGACGTATGTTGACGTTATTATTTGCTGCTTCCGGTGAACAGCGTTTGTACTCTGTTTCTGAAGCTCCGATTACACGTGTTCGTTTTAATGTCGGGGATGAGATCCTCAGTCATGATGAGTCAAAACTGTTAGTGACTGAAGTGGTTGAAAACGATAACTTAATAACCTATATCGGAACGCGTGTTGATAATGGCGACCCCAGTGAATTAAAAGAAACTTTTTTAAATAACTTTATCAAGTTTAATAAACCACAAGATAAACTTTTCGCAGGTCAAATTGATAAATTTGAGCGTTTTGTACTTCGTTATAAGTCATTAACCAATCAGCATGAGCAACAACAATCCAAACAACGTGGTTTATTAGGTGCCCGCGTAGATCTTATTCCGCATCAGTTTTATATCGCCGAAGAAGTGGGTAAACGTCATGCGCCTCGTGTTTTATTAGCCGATGAAGTAGGTTTGGGTAAAACCATTGAAGCGGGTTTAATCATCCACCAACAGTTAATCACCGGTCGGGCGAAACGAGTATTGATTGTTTTACCTGAAAATTTACAGCATCAGTGGTTAGTTGAGATGATGCGCCGCTTTAATTTACATTTCAGTATGTTTGATGATTCACGTTGTAATGATGCTTACCTTGATTCTGTTAATCCTTTTGAGACTGAACAATTAGTCCTGTGCAGTATTAATTTATTACGCAAAAAAAATCATTTCGAAAATGCATTAGAAGCCGAATGGGATCTGTTGATCGTTGATGAAGCACATCACCTTATTTGGGACAAAGAAAAACCCAGCCGTGAATATCAGGTTGTTGAAGCCTTAGCACAAAGTATTCCTGGTGTTTTACTGCTTACGGCAACCCCGGATCAACTTGGCCATGAAAGTCATTTCGCACGTTTGCGCTTATTAGATTCAAATCGTTTCTTTGATTACCAAAAATTTGTTGAAGAAGAAGCAAGTTACAAACCGGTTGCGAGCGCAATTAACGAATTGCTGGAAAACGATCAACTTTCCAATGATTCAAAAAACAGTATTACCGAACTGCTCAATGAGCAGGACGTGCAACCGCTATTTAATATTATTGATGATCTTACACTGGAAAATAGTGAGCGCCAGTCTGCACAACATGAATTGATCAACAACTTATTAGACCGTCACGGTACCGGGCGTTTGTTATTCCGTAATACCCGCTCAGCCATCCAGGGCTTCCCAAAACGCTGCCTGAAAAGCATTAGCCTGCCTCTGCCTGAGCAGTACAAAACCGCCATTAAAGTGTCCAAGATGCTACCTTCAGGCTCCCTCAAGGAACAAGCTTTCAGTGCACTTTATCCAGAGCAGATTTACCAGGCATTTGAAGGTGATAAAAGCAATTCATGGTGTGCCTTTGATCCGCGTATCACTTGGTTAATTGATCTTATTCAACAGCTAAAAGGGGAAAAGATCCTCATTATTGCAGCACAAGCTGAAACTGCGTTAGCACTTGAAGAAGCATTACGTACCAAAGAAGCAATTAAAGCGGCCGTTTTCCATGAAGGTTTATCCTTAATTGAACGCGATAAAGCAGCCGCCTATTTTGCTCAAACAGAAGACGGCGCGCAAGTGATGCTCTGTTCTGAAATAGGATCTGAAGGACGTAACTTCCAGTTCGCTCACCACCTGGTTTTATTTGATCTGCCGATGAATCCGGATCTACTTGAGCAGCGCATCGGACGCTTGGACAGGATAGGTCAGCGTTGTGATATTCAAATCTATACACCATTCCTGAAAGGGACATCACAGGAGTATCTGCAGCACTGGTATGAACAGGGATTGCAAGCTTTCACGCAAACCACCCCTACCGGTCATACGATTTTTGAATTGATTAAAGATGATCTGATTAATTTACTCGCGACGGGTGAAAATGCAAATGGTGAATTAGATAAATTAATAAAAACAACCCGCACTCATAATGACAAGCTCAAAAAACAGCTTGAGCAAGGGCGCGACAAATTATTGGAGATCAACTCCAGCGGTATCCTGCATCAAAGTGATTTACTCGATGATATTATGGAGATTGATCAGAAACCGGATTTTACTCAGTTTGCACTGCAGCTATTTGACGTTGTCGGAGTGCAGCAGGAAGATAAAGGTGAGCACTGTTTAGTGATCCGCCCTACTGATCATATGCTGACTGCTGACTTTCCGGGACTGCCTGAAGAAGGCGCGACGGTGACCTTTAACCGACATAC
>NZ_JBFGZY010000226.1:0-2852 GCF_041586535.1 Psychromonas sp.
AGGCCCAAGGCGTTACACAGGGTTTCTGCAAATTGCTTCGTATGGTTATGATCTAATTGATAATCTTTATTGGGATCAGCTAACAGCGTAGGATCCTGCCATAACGGAACACCATCTTTGCGCCAGTAACAGGCGTATTGCCAACGGGGTAAGGGTTCGCCGGGATACCACTTACCTTGCCCATAATGAGTAAAACCGCCTTTGGTAAAGACTTTATTCATTTCAGCAAATAAATTTTGCGCCAATACCCTCTTTTCTTTACCGTCAGCTTCAGTATTCCATTGCGGATGATCCATATCATCAATAGAGATAAAGGTAGGCTCTCCGCCCATGGTTAAATGAATACCTTCATCTTTATAGATATCATCAACTTGCTGACCTAAACGATTGATTGCCGTCCATTGCACTTCTGAATAAGGTTTGGTGACACGCGGATCTTCATGTACGCGGGTGACCTTATTATAAAAACTGAATTCAGATTCACACTTATCTATTCCCCCGGTAACCGGCGCTGCCGAGCTTGGCTCTGGCGTACAAGCCAATGGAATATGACCTTCACCGGCAAATAACCCGGAAGTAGGATCGAGTCCTATCCAACCCGCCCCGGGAATATAGACCTCGGTCCAGGCATGCAGGTCAGTAAAATCTTCTTCGGGGCCGCTTGGCCCGTCTAAGGATTTTTGATCGGAGGTTAATTGAATTAAATAACCCGAAACAAATCGAGCAGCCAGACCTAAATGACGAAACAGTTGTACTAATAACCAGGCAGAATCACGGCAAGAACCGGTCTTTTTACTCAGCGTCTCATTGGCAGTTTGCACGCCGGGCTCTAAACGAATGCCATAACCAATTAATTGATACACCACCTGGTTAACAGCAACTAAAAAATCAACACTCCTAAGCGCTTCTTTGGGTCGTACAGACTCAACCAAGTCTAACAACTTTTGGCTTGCTTTACGTTTTTTCAGATAGGGGGAGAGTTCAGCTTTAGTGACGGAGTCATATTTAAATGGGAATTCTTCTGCGTATTCCTCTAAAAAGAAATCAAAAGGATTAATGACGGTCATTTCAGCAACCAGATCAACGGTAAAACTAAACTCTTTGGTCGGTTTATTAAATACCACCCTGGCCTGATAATTACCAAAAGGATCCTGCTGCCAATTAATAAAATGATCTTCAGGTATTATTTTCAAAGAATAACTTTTAATTTTAGTACGGCTATGCGGAGCTGGTCTTAAGCGGAATATATGCGGCCCCATATTAACTAAACGATCGTATTTATACTCAGTATGGTGCGAAATACCAACAGTAATTGTCATTAACTAATTCCCCTTTAATAATCTACAGCTATATGTATAGCGCTGAAATGTCTTCTTGCATCACTTATTTAGTAAGCAATTTCTATTCCATCTTGGTAAAAATGAGCAAAATACTATTTTTAGCATAAAAAATAAAATAAAAATAAACAAAACACTATTTTTAACATAATTAACAAAATAAGCAATTGAATTTAATAGGTATTAACCCTATCGATAACAAGGTAAAGCAGATGTTAACTTTATCCATAGTGCAACACATGCACTAAAATAGTGCCCGATTAATAAACAAAAAATAATTGCTTCAGATAGCTTAGTAGAGAAACACAGAAAATTAATTAAAAAAATTCAGGTTTAAAAATACACTTGATTACTACCTCCAGGATGCCAATTTCAATCATGAAAAGTGGTTTTGCATCGACCGAAAATGTCCCCTTATTTCTTAACAATGCTGATTCCCGTATCTTTATGTAGCTCAGGCATAGCCTTTTTACAATAAAGCAGCGACAAGCCTTGCAAAGATGCTAACATTAAAGCGCTTTAAGCATTTTTAATAATAGTAAAACTGACAACACTGTTGAGAACGAATATTTCCTTGTTAATATTCTTAACTATGCTCATCTGTTTCCACTATTATCAACCTTTAAAGCAATGCATCTACTTTTCCGTTTTCATCGGATTTCAAACATCAAGAAAATTTATTTAAGGGAATATATAGTTATGCAAAAACTGACAGATGCTGGCGAGAATATCGTCAACGATCTAGCGTCACGTTATCATTTAAGTCACGATGCAGTGGTTCACATGCTAGTAGCTGTAAATAACGGTGGCGGATCAATGGCCCAATTTAACTGCCCTGAGCTCGGCGGTTCAGGACAGTGGATGCGTGGCGGAATGACAATGGTAGGCGATATGTTTAACCATGGGCTGAAAATGACAGTCGATAATCTATGTAATGAACTATCCAATGCACTTGCCAATAATCAGGTTTTTCCGATAATTCCAGCGGGTACTCCCGGAAGTAATCAATGGTGGCCAAGTGATCTGGGCAGCCCGTTTAGCAGCGGGGCACAAAATAATATTCGCTACGCGGTATTCCCTAATCGATTAGCCGTTGAGTTAAATGGGCAAGTATCAGTCTATGACACTCTCAATCACAATATTAGCGGTGTAAGCCAGCAGCAAGGCAGCAACACGTCACTTACATTCAATAGTCAATTTGGAACCATAGCAGTCAATAACCTGCCGTTAATTTCAGGACAGGCACTGCCCCCTGCACCACAAACCAACTTTGCGGAACCAATAGCAAAAGCAGCACCGCCACCTGCAACGAATCTAAATGATAAGAATGATTTCGCGCCGCAGCAACCGTTACAAAATAATATTCAGCCTTCAGATAAGACAAGTAGACAATATGATATAAATGATACACTGGAAATAATAGGGAAGTTAGCGAAGCTGCGCGATGCAAACGCGATAACAGAAGAGGATTTTAATAGCAAAAAGGCTGAATTACTGAGCCGAATCTAAGAGTAA
>NZ_JBFGZY010000227.1:0-2828 GCF_041586535.1 Psychromonas sp.
AGACATACCTGCTGCACAACAAAGAAATATTTTTTTCATGTGATTACTCCTGTTTAACTGTTTATTTATTAATCTGTTTATTGGATGGGTGAAGTATAACAGCAAAATGATAACGGTTTCAGTAACCGGTTTCATTTTTGTGTTGGGAATGTGAGCGGAGACAAAATATCAATGTAATTTGCCCTGGTAAGAGAGAATTAGATCACAAACTGGCGTGTTGTAAGGAGGTGTTTTTTGACTTGCGGTATAGGCTTTGTGATGCATGTCACGCTAATGCGTGGTTTGTGAATGACGCTGCTTACACCTTTAATAGGTGTGGAAGATATTTATGTTTTGAGATCTGCGATGATTTTTTGCCGGAGAAGCGTTGTTGAAGATCATATTAAGCAAATGATCAGCAGGACATGTAAATAAAGATGACAGGGGTAGATGATCATCGTTCAACCCTGTCAGAATCTGAGATTAAAAATCGCTCGGGCAAAGCGTGTTAGCAAAGGAATAGAGATCTATTTCGAGCAGACACAACGCAGCACGCAAGCATTTAGGTGTAGACTCGCGCGGGTAGTGTTTTTTTACCTTTATGGCGGCTCCAGAGTCTTGACCGAGAATTGCGGTAGAAAGCTGGTTTGAGGCAGTTTTTGCGGCGAATAGTTGTTCTATTTAACCTCAACTCTGGATGATGAAAGCGTCATTGCTTCTAATATTATAATGTTAACGTTTTATATTATACAGTGCCGCTAGTTTCGTGTAATGCAAGGTAAATCATCGTAGCAATAGCGGGCTATTGCGACGATGATTTAACGCATAAATATGCGGAAATAGCGGTATTGTTTACACAGCAGAGCCCTCTATTACCTCAAACAGCAATCAACCGCGAAAGGTCAACAGACACTGGTTCAGTTTACAGTTCAGTACCATTACTCTGGATAACTTTCTGGTACCAGTAAAAACTGTCTTTTTTATAGCGTCTTAGCTCTTTTTCGTTTTCTTCATCGCGATCTACATAAACAAAGCCGTAACGCTTAGCATAACCATTGAGCCAGCTGAAAAGATCTTGGAAAGACCAAGTACAATAGCCAATTACTTCACAACCATCATCAATCGCTTGGTCAATGGCTATGATATGCTCTTTTAGGAAGTTAATACGGTAATCGTCGTGTACTTTACCGTCTTCCGTTAAGGTATCAAATGCACCTAAGCCATTTTCACTGATAAGAATAGGTAAGCCATAACGTGACGCAATACGGCGTAGTGAAACGCGTAAGCCATTGGGATCAATGGCCCAGTTCCAGTCGGTCATGGTTAAATAGTCATTATCTGCACGGGCATAAAGGCTATCGGTTGGAATGGTTTGCACATCCGAGACCACTGAAACCTGTGCTGCGTTACCTGCCTGCAAGGTTTCTTGTTTATGGTTGGGATCACAATAAGTGGATGACTGATAATAATTGACACCCATAAAGTCACAAATACCCGCTTGTAATAATGCTTTATCCCCTTCTTGGAAATCGATGCTGAGACCTAATTTTTCCAGTAATTTCAAGGCGATTTGTGGATATTCCCCTTTAGCGTAAACATCCATCCAAAGGAAATTATCAATTTCTTGAGCGTTTTCCATGGCAATGACATCTTCCGGTTTTTCACTTTTAGCATAAGTGGGGGAATAAGCAAAACTAGGGCCTATTTGTCCTGGAATTTGCATCTCTCTAAATAACTTAATGGCACTGGCATTGGCTAAACTGGCAATGTGGTTCGCATTTAGAAATCGCTGGTAGTTAGAGACTTTAGGCGGGTGTAATTTTTTAATATAACCAAGGCCAATAAAAATGTTCTGCTCATTTAAGCTCACCCAATATTTTATTTTTTTACCGTATTCTTTATATAACAAAGCACAGAATTGCGTAAAATCATTAATAATTTCACGGCTTTCCCAGCCTGCATATTTATCTTGTAATGCTTGCGGTAAATCCCAGTGATAAATGGTAAGAATCGGTTCGACACCACATTCAATTAACTTATCGATCACTTTATGGTAAAACTCGATCCCTTTTTCATTTATGGTCTGTCCATCGGGCATGATTCTTGGCCATGAGACAGAAAAACGATAGGCATTCAGTCCCATCTCTTTCATCAGTTCGATATCTTCTTCAAATTTGTTGTAGAAATCGATGGCGACTTCACCAGTAGAGTTTTTAAAGGTATTACCCGGGATTTCTGAATAACTGTCCCAAATCGAAGGGCCTTTACCGTCTTGACTTGCTCCGCCTTCGATTTGGTAAGCCGCTGAAGCACTCCCCCATAAAAAATCGTCTTTAAAATGCATGTTGTTTCCTTAATTTGTCATTGAGCGAATGATTAATTTGAATTTACTGAACACAACAAAAAAGTTCTCTGAACTAAGAATAAAAGTGCACAGTGATAATAAAATAAATAACACAGAGCAAGTTTTTGCACCGTAATAAAAAATTTGACTAGGACCTGTTAGGATGATGAATACCCAATCTAGTTCAATGTGCAAAGCCGACAAATTGAGTGCTGACCATATTCAAAAAATGAAGCAGAGTGGGTATAAAATGCCTTTCAGTTTTGCTAAACCGTGATTATAAAACCTCACCGTTGCTTTGAATCACTTGTTGATACCAGGCAAAGCTCTTTTTACGGCTGCGCCGCATGGTGCCGCTGCCATCATCATTTTTATCGACATAGATAAAACCATAACGTTTACGGTATTCACCTGTGCCAAAGGAAACACAGTCCAGGCATCCCCAAGGGGTATAGCCGATTAAGTCAACACCATCATCAATCACCGCTTTTTTCATCTCTTCGAT
>NZ_JBFGZY010000228.1:0-2783 GCF_041586535.1 Psychromonas sp.
GGTTCAAAAAGAAAAACTAATAGAGACCTGCAAACGAAGACAATCTATTTCTTTTAAATTCAGATAGTTATCTAAAAAAGGCAAAAAGATTGTTTTCGTTTTATTCAGAACGTCTTCGTTTTAATTCCATCATTACAACTAAACCACCTGCCCTGCTGCCCAGCCGCTTGCCCACGCCCACTGGAAGTTAAAACCTCCCAGCCAACCGGTGACGTCTAACGCTTCACCGATAAAATATAACCCTTTGACGTTCTTACACTCTAAGGTTTTTGAAGAGATAAAATCGGTGTCTATCCCCCCTAAGGTGACTTCGGCAGTTCTGTAACCTTCAGTACCATTTATTTGCGGAGACCATTGCTGGAATAGCAGCGCGATTTCCTGCAGCTGTTTTTCGTTATATTGTTTCAGCGGCAGGCTTTCAATCTCTGAGAATGCTAATAAACATTCAACCACACGTTTGGGTAAGCGCTGCGCCAGCAATGTTTTCAACGCCTGATCGGGACGGTTTTGTTGACTATGTAATAGTTCCGCAAAAAGGTCCTGATTAGGTAAAAGATCTAGTGTGATTTTCTCTCCCGGATGCCAGTAATTTGAAATCTGTAAAATAACCGGACCGCTTAAACCACGGTGGGTGAATAACAACGCTTCCGTAAAACTGATTTCTTTGCTTTTTTTCCCGCCATAATTACCCCTGCAGGTTGCGCGTGCCGGCAGACTGATACCTGATAATTCGGCGAATTTTTCTTTTTGCTCCTGCTGCAGGGTGAACGGCACTAACCCTGCTCGCGTCGCTTTGACAGGAATTTGGTAATGATCGGCAATTTTATAAGCAAGGGGTGTCGCCCCCATTTTAGGTAAAGATAACCCGCCCGTTGCGACTACCAGTGATGAGCACTGATACTCGCCTGATGTTGTCTGCAGTGTAAAGTGGTTGTCTGCTATTTTTGACTGCGTGACAATTTCACATTGAAGCTGCACCTTAACGCCGGCGTCTTTCGCCTCATCGAGCAGCAGAGCCACTATCTGTTTGGCGCTGTCATCACAGAACAGTTGCCCGTGTTCACGTTCATGCCAGCTTATCTGGTGCTTATCCACCAGCGCAATAAAATCCCATTGCGTATAACGACTTAACGCTGATTTGACAAAATGCGGGTTATCACAAAGAAAATTACTGGGCTCAACGTATAAATTAGTGAAATTACAGCGCCCACCACCACTCATAATAATTTTTTGTCCGGCACGTTTTGCATGATCCAGCACTAACACTTTACGTCCGCGCTTACCCGCTTCAATCGCACACATCAACCCCGATGCACCAGCACCAATGATTACCACATCCCACATATATCACCTCATTAATTAATGCGCTAAGGATACACTATTTAATCAGGAATTCGACCGGGATTGCGATACCGGGAAAACTATCGTGAGAGAAGATGACAGGTAAAAAAAAGGCCGCATAAAGCGACCTTAGAATTAATAAATTATACAGCCATTATTGCGCAGGAGCTGCTTCTTCAGCGCTAGCAGCTGCTTCAATATCTAATAATTCGACTTCAAAAATCAGAGTAGCACCAGGAGGAATTGAACCCGCCCCCTGAGCGCCGTATGCTAATTCAGCCGGGATCACAAATTTGTATTTCTCACCGATACTCATCAGCTGTACACCTTCTGTCCAACCGGGAATAACACGGTTAAGCGGAAATTTAGCCGGTTCACCCCGACTTACTGAGCTGTCAAATTCAGTGCCGTCAACTAATGTACCGACATAATGTACTGTCACTGTATCTTCCGCATTAGGTTTTGCGCCTTCTGCAGCGGTAATCACCGAGTACTGTAAACCGGACTCTGTTACCGTTACGCCTTCAGCTTTTGCATTTTCAGCTAAAAACAGCTCTGCTTCTTCGGCTGCTTTTGCAGCCTGTTCCTGCATTTTCTTTTCAGCAGCGGCTTGCACTTCCTGACCGTAAGCATTAACTGTTTCCATCATCTCCTGCTCAGTTAATTTAGCGCTGCCACGAAGAGTATCGCTAACTCCAGCAATAATAGCTTCTTCATCAAGTGTCGCTAATCCAAATTCAGCCTGCTTACTGATTCCGGCTTTAATCTGTGTCGCAAATGAAGCACCAATGGCATAAGCTGCTTTATATTCTTCGCTTTCAAAAGTTGCTTCTGTTGTAACAGACTCCTGTACCGCTGCGACCTCTTCTTGTGCTGCTGATTCTTGTTTTTCATCGCAGCCGAAAGTTAATGCGACAGCGGCGGCGAGAAAAGAAACTTTAAATATTGTTTTCATTGATACTCCAATTGTTCTGTTTATTAAATTAATCCGTTATGGACAGTTAATATTTTTTTATTATGAAAGTGAAAAAGCTCTGATTAATCTTTTAGACCTACACCCAACTTTATAGCTAATATTAAGCAAATTCAATTAACAATTTGATTTATAAAAGACTTTAAGAAGTTGTTAGCAAAAACTTATATTTTCATCAGATATTATTTACAAATATTTTTAATAAGACCCGTTCAAATAAACCGCTTATCAAGAGATAACGGTCGGAAATACGGGGCTAAAACTCTTTCAATATTAATAATACCAAATCCGATAATTATCTATTCATTTATGCTTGTTAAAATGAATGCTAGAGCGCCATATAGTTTAAAAAAACAGCACCAGCGAGAGCCCAAATGGTCGCAGGTAAGGCAAATTTTTGAAGATCTAGTGGGCCTAAATCGAAAAAATTTAACGCAACATGCGACCATTTGGGCCTCGCCCTTCGGGA
>NZ_JBFGZY010000229.1:0-2775 GCF_041586535.1 Psychromonas sp.
AAGCTGCGCTAATCACCGAGTAATTTTAGAGTTTATAGTAGTGAAACATTACGGGTCAAGCCCTCTGCTCCAACTCTTTTTAAACCCAAGGAGATGCACCATCAAACAGCGCTAATCACCGAGTAATTTTAGAGTTTATAGTAGTGAAACATTACGGGTCAAGCCCTCTGCTCCAACTCTTTTTAAACCCAAGGAGATGCACTAAAAAGTATGCAACACCTAATTTATCTTATTCGTGTATGTTTAAATGGTGCGGAAAGAGAGACTTGAACTCTCACACCTTGCGATACTAGAACCTAAATCTAGCGCGTCTACCAATTCCGCCATTTCCGCAACGATTTAAAACATTTTAACACAAGTAAAGATGGGGCGAATGACGGGGATTGAACCCGCGACAACCGGAATCACAATCCGGGGCTCTACCAACTGAGCTACATCCGCCGCTAAACTTTTACAAATGGCGCGCCCTACAGGATTCGAACCTGTGGCCTACGGCTTAGAAGGCCGTTGCTCTATCCAGCTGAGCTAAGGGCGCAATAGCTGGCTTATGCAAATATATCCCTGAAAACATATTTACAATCTTGATTAAAAAAGAATATTTAAATCTATCATAAACATTCATATTTAACCACCTATAAGACTTGTTACAATCAACTAAGCATATAGATTTAAATTGGTCGGTGATAGAGGATTCGAACCTCTGACCCTCTGGTCCCAAACCAGATGCGCTACCAAGCTGCGCTAATCACCGATTATTTTTAGAATTTAAAGTAGTTAAACATTTACGGATCAAGCCCTCTGCTCCAACTCTTTTTAAACCCAAGGAGATGCACTATCAAGCTGCGCTAATCACCGATTATTTTTAGAATTTAAAGTAGTTAAACATTTACGGGTCAAGCCCTCTGCTCCAACTCTTTTTAAACCCAAGGAGATGCGCTATCAAGCCGCGCTAATCACCGAGCATTTTCAGGCTTAAGCTAATATCATTTGATGGGCAACCCCTTCATACCAACTTATCTAACACCTTAATTTGCCAATTGATTGTGCCTTGACAACGAGGCGGATATTACTGAGTTGTATGGGTATCGTCAAATGTTATTTACAATAAACTTTCTGAATGATGATAAATTAAACGCTTTGTCTATTTTAACTGCGACATTCTGTTTTTATTCACTGTTTACCTTGAAATTTGCTTTTATTAAGTCTTAAAAACCTTCATTTGACTTTACACTTTATTACCTGAAATTTGAGTATCATGCTCAGCAATGATACTCAAACTCCCTGCAGCTGAGCTAACCGGATCAAGCGCCTAATATCTGCAATGGCAGTGCTAACAATTGATCTCCCGACTTGGCAAAATAGAAAATAATAGCAACCAACCCGGCAACTGTCATGAGGTACCAGACACTGGAAAATATCTGCCCGTACCTGTCTAAAGGTAAAAGATGACTCTGATGGCGCGTTCGCCACTCCGACACGATTTCCAAGCTGCCGATTAACAATAAAAAACCAAGCAGCACCAATCCCAGGCTATAACTCACGAAAACACCTGCTGTGGCACCTGCAATGCAAGCAAGAAGTCCAAGCTTGCTATTCATTGAAAAACTGATGCTTTTTAGAATATGGCCGCCATCTAAGGGTAAAATAGGCAAAAGATTAAAAAGATTTAATAAACTATTAAAAGTCGCCAACCCGGCAAAGAAAATATTATCAGTGATCCAATAGAGAAGCACACAGGCGATAGATAATAACAAGCCGAACGTGGGCCCCATAATTGATATCACAACATCCTGCCAGCGTGTATTTATTTTTTCATCACTAACCGCGAGCCCTCCGACAAAAGGTATCAGGTAAACTCCTTTGGTTTTCATGCCAAAATATTGCATTGCCTTAATATGTCCATATTCGTGAAACACCAGACAGGCTAATAAAGATAAGGCAAATTGAAAAGAGAAAAACCAGCTGTATGCCGCCAGACTGGCACCTGCTAACACAACTTTAATTATTTTAGCGCTTTTAAGCAGTTTGAAACCTAAGGATGCAAGACCGACTATACTGAATTTTTTTTCTTCTTTTACCGTTTTTACGGGAATTTGTTTTTCAATATCTTTACTATTACGACTCCCCTGCGCAACCGATACCCCATCGATAAAAAGTTCATATTTTATAACAAATGGCTGCCATGTCAGTTCGGTGACCAATTGACATTTGATGATATTATCCGTCTGCGCGATATTTTCATTATCAGGAACCGTCGCTTGTTCGGGTTTACTGGTGAGTTCAAAAGCATGTGTGGATTGAGATTGTTGATTTTCAGTGGCTGTTAGTTGTGAAACCAGATGCTCTCCCCAGTACAGTTGCTGCCACCCGGCAAGAGAGCCTTCTAATCTTAATGTTTGTCCGAAATGTTGAAGTTGTAATAATTCCACGCCAATAGATCCGTATAAAAAAGTTCGTCATATTATGCCTTCAATTACCAGGCAGGTGAAGGCTTATCCAAACTAAATGTATCGGCAAACAAAGAAGCGCTAACGTGAGGCATCATTAAAAAACAATATTAACGTTATAACAAAAAGGAGATAAAGGGAGATCCTGGATAAAAAAGCCAGTGCAAAACGACTGGCTTTTTTATTCATACCAAATCCGATAATTATCTATTCATTTATGCTTGTTAAAATGAATGCTAGCTTCGTTATTGATTTTGCAATTAGAACAACTAGTTACTGCAATCAATGCCTTGCTTTCATCCATTTTTCCTACCCCTAAATAGATCAT
>NZ_JBFGZY010000230.1:0-2718 GCF_041586535.1 Psychromonas sp.
GATCTATTTAGGCGTAGGAAAAATGGATGAAAGCAAGGCATTGATTGCAGTAACTAGTTGTTCTAATTGCAAAATCAATAACGAAGCTAGCATTCATTTTAACAAGCATAAATGAATAGATAATTATCGGATTTGGTATTAGATTCAGTTATAACAATTAACTTTTTTATTTTACGATTGAGGTTTTATGCATATTCATATTCTCGGCATCTGCGGCACATTTATGGGTGGGGTTGCGATTCTCGCTAAATCTCTGGGTTATAAAGTCACAGGTTCAGATAAAAACGTTTATCCGCCAATGAGTACACAACTGCAGGAGCAGGGAATCGAGTTAATTCAGGGCTTTGATCCCAGTCAGTTAGATCTGAATCCCGACCTGGTGGTTATCGGTAATGCAATGAGCAGAGGAAACCCCTGCGTAGAAGCCGTTCTTGATAGACAAATTCCTTATATTTCCGGACCACAGTGGTTATTAGAGCATGTCTTAAAAGATCGCTGGGTGTTAGCTGTTGCAGGAACGCATGGCAAAACCTCCACCTCAAGTATGCTCGCCTGGATTTTAGATTATGCCAATATGGCTCCTGGGTTTTTAATCGGTGGCGTACCGGAGAATTTTGGATTGTCGGCAAGATTAGGTGAAACTCCCTTTTTTGTTATAGAGGCAGATGAGTACGACAGTGCTTTTTTTGATAAACGTTCTAAATTTGTCCATTACCACCCCCGGACATTAGTGTTAAACAATCTTGAATTTGATCATGCAGATATTTTTGAAGATCTTAATGCTATCAAAAAGCAATTTCATCACCTTGTTAGAACCGTACCTGGCACAGGGAGAATATTTATCCCTAATCAGGATGAGGCGTTGATGTCTGTTAAACATATGGGCTGCTGGAGTGAGGTTGAATATCTGGGTGAAAACTGGTCCTGCAAAAAAGTTAAACAGGATGGCTCTCTTTTTGAGGTGTATTTAAATCAGGAAAAGCAGGGGCAGGTGAATTGGCCGTTAATGGGTGATCATAATGTTAATAATGCACTTGCCGCAATAGCCGCTGCGCGTCATGTTGGCGTTACGCCGGCCATTGCTATTGAAGCGTTAGCTGAATTTAAAAATATCAAGCGCCGCATGGAAGTGAAAGGCAAAGTGAATAATATTACGGTTTATGATGATTTTGCCCATCACCCCACAGCCATTAAAACAACTTTGGCGGGATTACGAGCAAAAGTGGGTAATGAAAAAATTATTGCGGTACTCGAACCTCGTTCGAATACGATGAAACTGGGCGTACATAAAGAAGCCTTAGTAAATGCCTTGTCAGCGGCTGATAGCGTCTATTGTTTTGAGACGGATGATATCAACTGGTCAATTCGGGAATTGTTTGATGAACAGGGTAAAGAAGTTGATATATCAAAGGATATTGAAATCTTATGCAACAAGTTAGCCTCTTGCTCTCAGCCTAACGATCATATACTGATTATGAGCAATGGGGGGTTTGGCAACATCCATCAAAAACTATTGAAACAACTTTCAGAGAAAGTGCAGGCGTAATAATGACGAAAGATAACTTTTTTAAAGAAAAAATTACCTTGGCGGTAACAGGGGCCTCGGGCAGCGGTTACTTCTTAAGACTATTAGCTTCTTTAGTGGAGGCGGATCTGCAGGTTTATTTATTGCTGTCAGATGCCGCGAAAATTGTGTTGAGAACTGAAGAAAATGAAGATTGGCCGGAAAAGATCTCGGAATTGAATCTGTTTTTAGAGAACAGATTCCATGCTAAAACGGGGCAAATAATCGTATTAACCGCAAAAGACTGGTTTTCACCGGTTGCATCTGGCTCATCAGCGCCTGGTAAAATGATTGTCTGTCCATGCAGTTGTGGAACGTTAGCCTCTATTGCTCAGGGGCTATCCAATAATTTAATCCAGCGCGCCGCAGATGTGGTGTTAAAAGAGCGCGGAAAATTGATCGTTATGCCTCGGGAAACGCCTTTCTCAACTATCCATTTACGTAATATGCTGACTCTCTCTGAATTGGGAGTAACTGTGATGCCTTTGGCACCAGGCTTTTATCACCAACCCAAAACGATCCATGATCTGCAGGATTTTATGGTGGCAAGAGTATTAGATCATCTCAATATTCCGCATAAAATCAGTAAACGCTGGTGTGAGTAGTTGTAAAAAATCAAAAAACAGTGAAATTTGTCCGTTTTGTGAGCTTAAATGTAAATGTTTTAATAAGTTGCATTTTATCGTTATAAAACGCTTGCCAAGGATGATCAATTCCCTATAATGCGCATCCACGGAAACGGGAACGACGCAAGTTAATCCGGTTATCGGGAACGAAAGAGGTAGCTTTTTAAACACGTCAAAGTGATTTAAAAAGATAAAGTTTCTTATTTCAGCAAGATTAATTATCCTGGTGAAATATAAAACAAAATACTGTTGACATCGTTCACAGGTTGCGTATGATACGCACCTAGCCGAAAGGCACGCTCTTTAACAATTTAATCAAACAATCTGTGTGGACATTCATTGTTGATATGATTTCAAATAAGTCCTAGTTACTAGGCACTATATCAATAGAATGACACACGAATTAATTCATTAATAACAATGAAAGGTGTTTATCTTTCAATGATTAACGTAGCGAATGAACTTGTTCAATCGCAGTTAATTCAGAATAACAAAAGTATTTCGGTACTTTAGTTTTAGTCATTAATA
>NZ_JBFGZY010000231.1:0-2577 GCF_041586535.1 Psychromonas sp.
ATCCGCGCTAAAGGTATTCAGAAATTAAAAGCGGCTGGACAAGTCGTTACTGCTTGCGGAGGCTTGCGTAAATCCTGTCACGAACAGGTTGCGGCTTAGGAAACAAGAAGCATCGCCCGAATAAGGGCGGTGAGAAGTCACCTTTCCACAATTTATCTCTACTTCCGGTCATTATGATACGAATCATTTAGAGAGAGTTGAAGAAGAGTTGAAGATCTGCAGCATGAGCCCTGGTTTCAACAGCAGTAAAACGCAAACTGTCCGAGTTATTTTATCAAGTCCTGACATGTGTCAGAAAGCAACGCAACGGCAATTAGGCTTAGCTGAATTTTCTAATTATGAATGCACAGGCGTTGCAAAATGAAACCTGTCAATACCAATAAAAACCCTATCGCTTAGTAGCTCAGTATATTATATCAAAGCAGCAGTATCGCTTATAAAACAGGTGGGGGTTTTTAGATTTTATCTCGGATTATATTGGCCGCTTGTCTATTGAACCCTGCTTGATTAAGAAGATTATTTTTCTTTTTTGCACTTCCTATCTGTTATCCAGGGCTGTGCTATATTAAAAAGCAGAGACCGTGTTATACCATGAGGAGAATAGGCATATGAAAGAAGACTTTAACAAGCTGGTTGATAAACTTAAAGTTCAACGCGATGAATTGAAACTGAAAGTGCATCTAGGCTCCATGGAGGCGAAAGAGGAGTTTGAAGCAGCCGAAAAAAAATGGCATCAGGTTAAAACAAAAGCCTCTGAAATCGCTGATGATGCAGTGGAGACCTCTGAAGAATATATCGACAAGGCGAAAGTGGTGGGTGATGAACTTAAAGAAGCTTATTCAAGAATTGCAAAACGTTTGAAAAAGTAGCCTTGGGTATATATGAAGATTCGGGTTTTGCTTAAGAAACCTGAATCTTATTTGTGTCAGCCTACAAATGGCTAACAGGATATAGTCGGGATATCCTGCCACTTTGTCGTGTATTGCGGTGTTAACAACCGGCGTCGCATTGCCCATTTTTGCTCAATACCCTGCGCCACAAAAAAAGCACTGTCGTTGCCATAACGTCGATTGATGTTATCTAAAACCTGCATCAGTGCTATGTTCTCCGCCGGCGGGCTGAACAGATCCCACTGTTGGTGTTTTGCACTGCTGAGATTTAATAATCCCACCCCAACCTTATAATAAGCAATACCTGGCTGAAATAAGTTCCCGATATTTTCACTGATCGCTTTAATTAGTTGTGCGCTGTTGTTGGTTGGTGGGTTAAAGCCTGTCATTATTTTAAAGCTACGCGGATCTGCGTCAAAGGGACTGTTTGCAGCGAATGCCATTAATACACCACACAGCGAGTGCTGCTTGCGTGCTTTTTTTGCCGCAATAGCAGCATGCTTTGCCAGAGCCTGATTAAGCTGTGTTATCTCTGTGATACGTCTACCCATACTGCGCGTTGAAAATATTTGTAATTTATCTGCCCGGCTATCGTCCCAGGTTTTACAAACCTCTCCGTTTAATTCTTTTATGGTGCGCTGCAGCTCCACATTAAAACCTGCGGGTAAATGCTGAATATTCAATCGCCGCAGCTGCTGTACATTTAAGATCTTATGTGCCTGCAGTTTTGCACTGGTTTTCCAGCCAATTCCCCAGACATCTGCGGGTGATAGTTGTTGAAAGATATTTGTTTTTAAGGCCTCATCATCTAAGCAACAAACGCCTGCAAAACTCTGCCACTTTTTGGCAACATGGTTTGCCACCTTGGCTAAAGTAGGAGTCTTTCCTAGCCCGACACAAACGGGTAAGCGTGTTTCTTTCCAGACCGTTTTACGTAACTGTTGTGCATGTTCAGTGAGATTGGGAATTTTTTTTTGGCAGCTGCTAAAGTTTAAAAAGCATTCGTCAATGGAATAAATATGCTGATCGGGAGCAAACCGGGCGATCACCTGCATCATTTTATAGGACAGATCCGCATACAACTCATAGTTTGATGAGCAAACAATAATCCCCGCCTGCTCACATAATTTTTGTACTTCGAAAAAGGGCTGAAACTTTTTAATGCCCAGTGCGATTGCCTGTTTATTGGCTGCGACAATGCAGCCGTCATTATTGGATAAAACAATTAACGGTTTACCACGCCAGTCAGGGCGAAAGACCTGCTCTGCACTGCAGTAAAATGCATTGGCATCCACTAATGCAAACATCAGAGGCTGTTTTCTAACAGGTGGCTGGCACGATGACAGCGTATTGAGCGGATCACCACACCTTCAATGGTGAAGTGGTCATCTAAACCTATCGGTACACTTTGGTAACGGGGATTTGCAGAGAGCAGCAGGCGCTTATTAATATCAAGTATTTTACAGATAAACTCACCATTCAAATTAGCGACGATTACATCGTGGTTTTTAACCCGCACGTGCCGGTCAATGATCAGTATATCGCCGTTAAAAATACCGGCCTCCTGCATTGAGTGCCCGTCAGCTTTGGCAATAAAAGTCGCACTCGGGTGCTCGATTAATAATGCATCGAGACTTAAGGGCAGCTGCAGATAGTCACTTGCCGGGCTTTCAAAGCCAGTAATGCC
>NZ_JBFGZY010000232.1:0-2550 GCF_041586535.1 Psychromonas sp.
CGCTTAAAAATTCGTGGCGGCAGGTAGTGCCGACACGTTAAACGCTTGTAAGAGGTTTTAGAAGACTAACGCAACTTAATGTTGCAATGCCTAAACCGTTGACGACAAGAATCACCTTGCTTTAGCTGGGTGAGCTTCAATAACTCATCTATGTTGCGCATATTCTCCTGTCTGCTTGCCACACCAATACTGACACTGCCAAACCAGGTCATTTCTTCCTGTTGCACTTTAAGTTCAGCCACTGCATCGCACAATGACTGCGCGATATATTGGGCACCGGAAAAATCGGTATTTTCGCAGATGACCAGAAACTCATCGCCGCCCAAACGGCAGATAATATCGTCATTGCGTAAGTTTCTTGTCAACTGCTGACTGAGAGCCGTTAAAACTGTATCACCGGCATCATGTCCGTAGGTATCATTGATCCCTTTAAAATGATCGGCATCGATCATCAAACAGGAAAGTGGTTTATGTTTTTGCAGCGCTTCCTGCCATAATTTATCTAAATGCGCCATTGCAAAGCGGCGATTAGGCAGGTTGGTCAGTTCATCGGTTAGGGCAAGCTGTTCAAGCGCCAGATTAGCATTTTGCAGTGCCAGCGTACGCTGCGTTACTTGTTTTTCCAGCGTTTGATTAAGCTCGTGCAACTCCTTGTTGCGTTCAGATAGCTGTTCAAATAGATTACCTAATGCATTTAAGAGTCCTTCGGTAGCATTATCAACTTCGATATTTTCGTTATGAAAAGCCTGCCCGGCAGTACTGCCATTTTTAATAGCTGCTATTTGCCTCGCCATATTCTGATCCATTCCCAACATATGACTAACCAACCAGTTTAATAAAAATTCGAACAGGTTCTTTGCTGTGGTTCTATTGTTAATAGACAATTCAGTCGCTATTACCGATATTTTTGAGGTGAAATCTAAATGTACTTTCATATGCTCAGCCAAAAAACGCGCATCAATACCCACTTTTTTCATTAGCGCCTCTTCGCCCTGAAAGTGATAAATAGTATATTCTTTCAGCTCCCGTAAAATACTTTCCACATCTTGTATTGCTATTTCATTGTTTACCAGTGCATTGCCAAATTTATTTATTAACGCAACAAGGTGAAAATGCTGATCATCAACCTCTTCAATACCAGTTACAAAATATGTATCCCAACTGAACGATTCCATCATTTACCTGTATAACTTTTTAACCTGAAAATAACCCCATTATAACCATGCTTAATCGCTAAGCGAAGCATAATACTCGCTGTTGAGAGTTGGTAACTGCTAAACATAGCGTCAATATCTTCGCTGACGATACAGATATGGGCGAATAAAATGACCCATCACTCAATTTAATTAACTTATTAGTAAAAATAGGATAATTCATTGAAGCTCAAGCAGATCTAACTTAGTGTGATGCTTATGTGAACCTGGGATGGGAGATTTTCGGTGCAACTGTTAGAACGAATTGGCCGCCTGTTAGCCTATTATCTTAATCAACCGAATAAACATAGAATACAGGTTGCCTCCTGTAAACCCGATCAGCTTGCAGCCACTTTGCGCAAGGGGGATGTGCTGCTGGTGGAAGGCGACAGCCGCTTTAGTACGGCAATTAAATACCTTTCCCAGTCAACCTGGTCCCATGCGGCGCTGGTTATTTCAGATATTCAAAACCTATCCGGTTCACAAATCAATGAGGCTAAGCTACTCGAAGCCGACGTGCTTGAGGGGGTGCGGGTATTGCCGCTGAGTGAGTATTGGGAGGCACACACGCGCATTTGCCGTCCGATTGGGCTGACCGCAGAGGAGATTGATGCGGTCGTGGCAGCTGCGATGAGCAGAATTGGTCATCAGTATGATTTGAAAAACATATTTGACCTGGCCCGTTATCTGATTCAGACGCCGCCTGCGCCGGCCCGCTGGCGACGGCGTATGCTGGCGCTGGGCAGCGGCGATCCGACCAGAGCAATATGCTCATCTCTTATTGCAGAAGCTTTCCAGTCGATACGTTATCCTATTCTGCCTGAAAGTATTATTGCTAAATCCAAAGACGCCACCTGCATTGATTGTTATGAGGAATTTCTGAGCATCCGTCACAGCAGCCTTTTTGCACCACGAGATTTTGATATCTCCCCCTATTTTCAAATTATCAAACCCAGCTTAGAGGTTGAATTCGATTTTCGTAACTTGAATTGGAATGACAACGAGCATCCGGCGGAATAACGGCTGCAGAATAGGGCATTTTTAGCTTAACCAAACAAATTCAGGTAAACAACTCAGATCCAGTTTGTCAGCGTTTTGCTGCCCTCAATGCCCGCGGTTGGGCATTATGGTCGTTGTTTAATGTAACCATTACCTCATGTTGCGCCTTGCTCTGATTTCCAAGCTCATGCCTGACAAAGCATTTTGAAGTAACATCGGTATAAGCCACTATGCACACAGCAATTTGCAGACCAGCCTGTTTTTAGTCGCTTCATTTGGTGCTTCAGCCGTGCTGATTTATGGTGTGCCGCAGGCGGAGTTTTCACAACCCCGTAATCTGCTTGGCGGGCATCTCATC
>NZ_JBFGZY010000233.1:0-2549 GCF_041586535.1 Psychromonas sp.
GTCGTTGGTCAGGTGAAATCAAAAATTGGGCACCAGTTAAAGAAGTCAGGCTTAATCCAGAGAAGTCAAAGACTGAAATAAAAGAGAATAAGGTGGCATAAATTTAAACGTCAGGCGACAACTCTCTTGAAAACCGCCGCTTCGGGTAAAGGCTTCTAACTCTTTTTTAAAAATACGAATGCCAGCCCACTTAATAAATGAGACTAACCAGTAGATCTTATCCGAGGATTGTATCTCCCGTTTTAATTCTGTTTCAAGGGAGATGCCGGCATTACTGCCACAAAACAGTTCACTTTGCGTGAGTCCTGTAAGGGGAATTATTGCTTCAACATATTTGGGTAAGTCCGCAGCTATTGGATTGGTTTTATCAAACAGGGCGGTTAGAATTTTTCCTTGGCTGTCGAGCAAGTTTTCGCAGATAAGTTCAGTGTCGTGAATATGTTCGCTTAGCCAACGAATAATGGTGTTGGCTAACGAGATTTGCTCACTAATGCGATGTGGGCTTTGTGGCACTGAATCCATAGCCAGTTCGATAAGATGGGTGAGAAATCGAGATAACCAGGTTGCCGCTTCGCCTGTCTCTAGCTGCCGTTCGCCCACATGAAATTTTTCGCGATCAAGGCTCTGCGCAACAAGTTGAGTGATAAGCTGTTCGTAAATGCCGGTTTGATTCATGAAAGTCCTATTGTAATCCTGAGTGAATATTTCTCTGGGTATGCTTGTGATTAACCTTCCACAAAAACTTCATTTTGCGCATTACAATCTTGGCATGTTTGATGGTAGTAGGCTTTCTTTTTGTTAATTTTGGTGTTTTTACTATCACAGCTTGGACAGTTTGTTTTCATCGATGTATTTGTGTTACAGCTTGGACATTTAACGTAATAGCCGAATTTCCCCCAAGCACCTTGCAGTTGCTCTGTGTTGTTACATTTTTTACAGGCCAACCTTTGAGCTATTGGTTGTGTATCTGGGGAAATAGAAGAGGGTGTTGTAATAACTTCGTTTTGATTGGTATTGGGTGTATAAATATTTTGCTTATCTTCTGTAACCTGATTCGTTTCTGCTGCAGTGGGTACTGCTTCGGCTGGTTTTGCTTGTTCATAAGTTAAAGGTTTATGTTGTGCCAGCAAGAAGTTGGAAATTTTGTCCATACTTTCAGGTGAAAACCAGGGTCTTGAGCCCCCAGTGCCAGTAGGTTTTAGAAAGGATATTATTTTACTTGTTGGGATATTCATCAACTTGTTAAGTGTATCGACAACAAACTCAGATTTTACTAACTGATCTGAAATCTCTTTGGGCATCTCATCGCGATGGACAATCGCATTACTGGATACGGCACATATCTGATCCCAACATCTGCCACCGAAACCTTGCTGCATACCAAGTAATTTAGGTAATAATTGTTTTATATTTTCAAGTAACAATTCACGTAGCAGTTTTTCTTGCAGTTCAACCTGTTTGATAGGGGAGCGCATACCAGACCATTGCCGGTTGTAACTTCGTGTCCATTCTTGATTGTTGTTTACTTTAACTTCACCAGTAATACTTTTTGATTCAATCAGAACGAAACCGTATGGATAAAGGATTAGGTGATCAATTTGTGCGACTTCATCATTGTGTTCAAAACGTAAATCGTTAAAAACAAATACTTGTTTGTCGTCTTTATATGCTCGGCGTAAAAAGAAGGCGACATCTTGCTCTTGTTTATCGCCGGCTATTTGTCTGACATCGTTAGAAGGTGACATTTCTTTATGTTTAACAATCACAATAAATCCTTTTAGATGTATACATTTATAAGTAGATGATTATTTTTTTAGGAGAGGCTGTCAATGTAAATTATTGGAAAATATAAGACTAAAATTAGCAAGCGTTATAAGCTGTCAATCTTGTAAACAAATACCAGTTAAACAGCCAAACCATTAGCGAAGTTTCTCGCTTAATTTAACGAGGTAGTCTTTACCATAAGGTCCATTTTCAATATCGCGCTCAAGAAAATCAGGGAAATTCTTAGCGTACTCATTGGAGAAAAAGGCAATGCCGCAGGCGATGGAGGCAACGCTATCTGTATCTCCGCCAAGCTTAACCGATTTATCAAGTACCTCGGTTAGCGAGCTGGACTGGGACAGCACCGTTAAAACAGCATCAATAGTATCAATGGCATCACACGCTATTCGGGTGGTTTTATTAATGCTGAACAGCTCGTTTGTTTGCTGGTAAAGGTAATCACGCAACCCCTCTTTTTTGCCTATTTTATTAGCAAAGTAATAGACAGCCAAGGCGACGGCTTGCGAGGCGACAACGCCTTCATGGGTGTTATGAGTCACCGATGCTTGAATTCGCGCTTTTTCAAGCATCTCGGTTTTATCCATTTAGATGAAAAACACCGTCATTCATGGCGGTGATGAAAATCATTGATGCGAAGGATTAACGTTACTTAGGTCTATTTTGTTTCTCGATATAAGTCGTCAGGGCATCTAGCGCAGCACCGCCACATGATCCGGCAAAGTAACTGGGAGACCATAACGCACCATTCCATAGATAACGATGTA
>NZ_JBFGZY010000234.1:0-2341 GCF_041586535.1 Psychromonas sp.
GCCCGAAGGGTTCGGCTAAAAGCGTTTTACTCTTTGTTGCGAGGTATTTACTTAGAATGACTAAGCTACACACCTCGCGTCGCGATTAAAACGCTTTTATCTCGAACAAAAATTAACCGCGAAAGATCAACAGACCCTAATAAACTGATAAAATAGATATCAATGAAGTCGACCCAAAAAAGTGCACTAATGCCGATGGCATTAGTGGCTGACATGCTCATCACATGTTTTAATATAGAGCCCTGCAAAAAATTTAGCTTGTTGCATGCTATGCCTGAATCACTGACGACTATTTAAACGGCTGCTGAAACAGAGTTTTCAAGAACTTTGAATATAGAGTTCTGCAAACTTATCTAGCAACTGTTGTTCTGTTTCGACATGTGCCGGATCGATGATAATACAGTTGATCGGACAGACTGCCATACAGGTCGGTTTTTCATAAAAACCAACACATTCAGTGCACAGATCCGGATTGATTTCATAGATTTCTGCACCAAAAGTGATCGCTTCATTCGGACATTCCGGATCACACATATCACAGTTGATACAGTTATCTTTAATTAATAGTGCCATAGTTACTTACTGTGCGGGTTGCGCGTATTTTCACCGCGGTTAAGGTTACGCATTAATAACGCATGGCTGAGGTCGATCTCTTTTGGAACCGGCATGTATAAAACGTGCCCTGATCCGGGTGCAACATCAACTAATTCGCCTTTTTTAGTCTGTAACTGCTCCAGAGTAAAATTAATATTACCCTGCGGGGTCATCAATTCAAGCTGGTCACCCACCAGGAATTTATTTTTAACCATCACTTCCGCTAAACCATCGCTACTGCGGGCAGTGACTTCTCCGACAAACTGCTGAGTATCACTGATCGAATAACCGTAATCATAGTTTTGATATTCATCATGTGTATGGCGGCTTAAAAAGCCTTCCGTATATCCTCGATGGGCAAGGTTTTCCAATGTTCCCATCAATTTCGGATCAAATGGTCGGCCGGCAATGGCATCATCCATTGCTTTACGATAAACCTGCGCGGTGCGTGCGCAGTAATAGAAACTTTTTGTTCTGCCTTCAATTTTCAAAGACTGTACGCCAATCTTTAACAGGCGCTCTACGTGTTGAATCGCGCGCAAATCTTTCGAGTTCATGATGTAAGTACCATGCTCATCTTCAAATGCCGGCATATATTCGTTTGGACGGCCTTGCTCTTGTAATAGGAACATCTGATCTGTAGGTTGTCCCAGACCTAAGGCGGGTTCAGCCGGTTGAATCGCGACAATATCACCTGTTTCATTTTCTGTTGCGGCATGGGCGTCATACTTCCAGCGGCAGGAGTTGGTGCAGGTTCCCTGGTTCGGATCGCGTTTATTGATGTACCCGGATAGCAGGCAGCGCCCGGAATAGGCCATGCATAGTGCGCCGTGTACAAAGACTTCGATCTCTATGTCGGGACAGTGTTGTCTGATATCCTCGATCTCATCTAAGGATAATTCCCGCGATAAAATAACCCGTTCTATACCCTGTTTTTCCCAGAATTTAACACTTGCCCAGTTAACCGCATTGGCTTGAACACTTAAATGCACCGGCATATCGGGAAAGGCTTCCCTCACCATCATAATTAAACCCGGATCCGACATAATTAAAGCATCAGGTTTCAGGTTTACCACAGGCTGCATATCCCGGATAAATGTTTTTAATTTGGAATTATGCGGTTGAATGTTGCATACCACATACAGCTTTTTACCTTGTGCGTGTGCTTCATTAATACCAATCTCTAATTTTTCAAGATTAAATTCATTGTTTCTTACCCGTAGTGAGTAACGTGGTTGGCCGGCGTAAACTGCGTCTGCGCCATAAGCAAAAGCATAACGCATGTTTTTTAAGGTTCCGGCTGGGGAAAGTAATTCAGGTGTCATAATCAATCTCTATTCTGATATCAAGTCAGGGTAAAGCAGGGGCTTTACAGGCGGCGCATTTTACTTGTTTTTACTATAAAGTGATAGTCTGGACATAAGCTCTGAGAATGATTGAAATCAAGAAAAGGGTGAATATATACCCGTGTTAGTTCAAGGTACAAAATCAGCAAGCCAATTTCGAGAGATTAACTTCGTTATTCCTCTATCACTAGAATTACAAAAAGAGGTAATTCTCGAGCTCCATATAGTTTAAAAAATGAACGCCAGAGCTGACTAAAAATCGCTCATTCTGCGTTGTGTCAGCTCGAAAACCAGTGCTGCGTTGCACCAATCGAAAAGGGAATAACCATTACCTCATGTTGCGTCTTGCTCTGGTCTCCGAGCTCGTGCCTGACAAAGCATTTTGAAGTAACATGGGTATA
>NZ_JBFGZY010000235.1:0-2150 GCF_041586535.1 Psychromonas sp.
CAGACTAGGACGGAATAGTGAATCTCCTTCGTCTAAAAACCACATTTTATAATATACGATCACATAGGCTGCCAGAATACAAAAGGCTACCAACCAGTGAAACCATTTGGCAATACTGCCATAAGTTTTTTCGGTATTTTTAATCATTATTTTCTCACTTAATACGTAAATTATAAGATGCTAATATTACTATAAAAGCGCTTAAAATGGTTTTCCTCGCAGAGACATAATAGTTGTTATCACACAAACTAAATGCGCTAGCATGAATGATAATAACATGATTTTTATAGGGGTAGACACTCATAAAGATTTTAATGAAATTGCATATTGTGAAGATGAGAGATCAAGCAAACCAATCCATCAAGGGCGGGTGCCGAAGGCTAAGCAAGCGGCCAAAATCTGGGGTCAGGTCTTTCATTTTCCAGACGATGAAGGACCAGACCCTTGCTCTTTGTGACCCTTGCTCTTTTTTTCAGACTTGCTTTGGGGTTAATAGCTGGGAATAGAGTAGATAATTTTCAACAAAGTAAGACCCCGGCTAACACACTGCCGGAATTTAATAACATGAAATAAGCACTTAACCATTTATGTTGTAAACAGCCAAACGAAGATAATCTATTTCTTTTAAATACAATTAGTTATTCAAATACAGCAAAAAGATTGCCTTCGTTTTAATACCATGATTACAATTTTTACAGTCAATGGATTGTCGATAAATTATAAAGCGACACCATTTACTATTAATTTAACATCGATATTACCCCGTACTGCATTTGAATAAGGGCATACCTGATGAGCTGTATGGACCAACTCAACCGCTGCATTTTGCTCAAGTTCGAGCTCAATTGATAACGCCACCGTCAGAGCGAAACCATTACTTTCATTTGGGCCTATACCAACGGTTGCTGTCGTAGGTGCCGATTTGATTGCTGTTTTAGTTTCACGTGCAACGTGCAAAAGTGCATTAGAAAAACAAGCGGAGTAACCCGCCGCAAATAATTGTTCAGGGTTTGTTGCTTCGCCTGTTCCCCCCATCTCTTTTGGATAACTTAACGCAAGATCTAATTTTTTATCGTCAGTTGTTACTTGTCCATTTCGGCCTGCACGTGCTGTTGCTGATGTTGTGTATAAAGCAGTCATAATTATTTCCCATTATAGAACAACATTAATTGCACACATTTATATTGCGCGCAATTTACTTTTAACTATACTAATTGAATTTAAAAAAAATACAAGTATATTGTGTGCAATCTTTTTTAGATCTGAGTTAATAAACCATGACAAAACCAAATCAAGAGTCGAATCTCACCTTAGATAAACAAATTTGCTTCTCCCTGTACAGTGCTTCAAATGCAATGGGGCGGGCTTATCAACCCCTACTGAAAAAATTGGATTTAACTTACCTGCAATACATAGTGATGATGGTGCTGTGGCAATATTCAAGCATGAATGTAAAAGAGTTAGGCGAAAAATTACATTTAGATTCAGGTACATTAACCCCGCTTTTAAAACGATTGGAAGGTAAAGAGTTAATTATCCGTTCGCGTGGTCAACAAGATGAACGCGTGCGAATAATTTCTTTATCCGATGAGGGTCGAAAAATGCGTCAACAAGCGGAGCAGGTGCCAAATGCGATATTTTGTAAATCAAAAATGACGGCTGATGAGTTAACCAAACTTAAACAATCTTGCGATCTTTTACTCGCTAATTTAAATAACTAATCAGCCAAGTTTTAATTATTCATGGTCAAGAAGATCTGGGTTCAAGATCTGTGTTCAGGTCTTGCCTTTTGCTTTTTTATGTTAATTGATCCGGTTTGTATATAAGCAAATTAGTTGGAGAGCATTATGAATCGCCTTTACGCTTGGAGTTTGCAGAGGCACTTTACCACGCCACTTCTCATGGAAATGAAAGAAAGCCTATCTATCGTCAAGAAGATGACTTTAGCCTTCATTATTTCCGAGTGAGCCGTATCGTAGCAAAAGGCAAGACCTGACCCTTACTCTTGTTCAGCGATCCAGAAAATAATGTTGGCAATATCTTCGGGTTGCAGCGCATTGGCATTTTTATAAAGTGCATCATATTTATCCTGATCACCTTTAAAGCGTATCAGGCTGAATTCGCTTTCACATAGTCCCGGCTCAAGGCTG
>NZ_JBFGZY010000236.1:0-2140 GCF_041586535.1 Psychromonas sp.
ATACTGAAATTACGATCACTCAAATCAAGTGGGGATTTTGATGATTATTGGCTTTTCCACAAAATGCAGTCGAGCCAAAGAATCTATGGATAACGAATTTATTGAAAAGCGTCGATTCAAAAGAACTACACCCATCGGAATTACAAGCTGAGATTGCTCACCTATGATTCTAAGCTATATGGTGCTCTAGCCAGAAGATATGTGTCAACGCAGTCTCCACCACCTTGTAACTCGAAAGACCACGGGTATATACTGAGAATACAATCACAGAAGGAGTGCTATTATGAAAATTTCTAAATATTTCTCTGTTATATTAATTACTCTGTTGGTTTTTAGTGGTGGCTGTGCCAAATCGAAATCTTCCAGGATCTACACAGAAAGTGAAGCACTACAGGCTGCGTCAGTTGAAGCGGCGACAGTGATCAGCGTTGAAGATGCTATTTTAAGAAAAGACGGCATGATTGTTGGCACTGCTAGTGGTGCTATTTTAGGTGGTATTGGTGGTCGAGGCGTTGGCGGTGGTACGGGTCAGAACTTGGCCATGGCAGCTGGCGTTTTAATCGGAGGTATACTAGGTCACTATGCTGAGCAGGGCCTATCTGATAGAAAAGCCTCTAAAATTATCGTCAAACTTGATACAGGTGATAGTTTTGCCATCGTCCAGGAAGCTGATGTGGTTTTTACCCCCGGCGAACGCGTTTATGTTATTACCAATCGAAGTGATGGAATAAAACGTGTTTCCAAAATGAACAATTAGTCGACTCAGAAATATTATCTATTTAGTCGCCATGAGTCGTTTGCACACGACCCGTATTCAAATCTATCAGGTCCTGTACAAAACCAATTTCTTTCCGCAAAGCCAGATGTGCCGGAGCCTGCCACTCGCTCTGCGCATCCGGATGTTGCAGATTTAGCTGGTAGGCGAGATATTGAGTGATTTCAAGTAACTGAAAAACCAATTATGGTTATTCTGGCGACGCCTGCCATATACTGCATTTTTTACCGCAAACCGATCAAATAAAGGCCATTCGAGCAACAATCCTATATGGTTAGTGTCGGGTCTGAATGTTACTGTATCAAGCTTCGCTGATGCACTAACGCATTGGCGGAGCATTTTTTTGCGCCCACTGTTTTAATTTGTCAGCCGCGAAACTCTGCTGGTAATAAACATCAGTAATAGAACTGCAATGCCAAATAAATAAAGGCCAAAGTGTACTTTGATAGTTGCAATGACGCCCAGCTTGACAGTGACAATAAGTATGGCAACAACCATTACATCCAACATAGTCCATCTCCCATACTCGTGTATCAGATAAAGCAGCCTTTTGTGTTGCTTGGTAGCCGATATATCTGACTTCAATAACAGGAAGAGAAATCCAATTTTCAAAATGGGAAGCACAACACTAAAAGTTCCCACTATAAGAAAAATGAGAATTTGACCGCTACTGATAAGTTCACTTAAACCAGAGATCACTGAGAGTGAGTTTTTTATCACTACAAACTTAGAAATTGTAATCATGGGAAGAAACAAACCGAGCAAAAATAACAGGGCTGCCAATGTTAATAGCCACCGTAATGTTTTCGTATTATCTAACCCGCGATTAACTCTGTAGAAAAAATCTCGTAACATATTATGCTTCCATGTTTTCCGGATAACGTCTAGTTAAGCCGCGCCGATTAAGGTGTCTTGCTTGAGCATCTTGTTAACTATTGTTGAGTTAAAAGAAACACACCGGTAACTATAAATATTAAACCGGTGATCATTGGAGTGAAGTTCCAAATACTTGCACCTGGGAATAAAACACTATCTTGGTGCTTTAGTGGGTTATAGTAAACAACGATGCACTCATTAGAGGCATATTCATTTAATAGTTTGTTTAGAGATGAAATAGGCTTATTAACCATGTCCGAAAAAGTTGCGCGTTTTGAAAAATACTTCTTTTCGGCAACCTCGTACTCATATTGAAGATCAATATGGTCACTTTTCCAGCTGATTGCGTTAGGGTCTGTTGACCTTTCGAGTACAAATTTTGTTCAATCTAAAAGCGTTCTGAGCAAGGCGCGAGGAGCGAAGCATAGTTATTCTATGTAAACGACGAGCAACGCAGCGCAGGACGCTTTTAGATGAACCCGTAGGGCA
>NZ_JBFGZY010000237.1:0-2027 GCF_041586535.1 Psychromonas sp.
GCTATATTAAATCAATTAAAAGATGATCTTGATAAATATTATGGGGCTGAGCCGCAGCAAAGTGAGTGGGCGGTGCATTGCTGCGATGTGGAAAAATTACCTCTGGCCAGGGTGTCGAAATGTCCTGAAAAAGATAGTCACCTGATTATTATCGCGGGTGTGGGCGGAGAATTGACGATAAAGCTGGTGGAGGCCATCTTAAGCGCATTCAGCCATTACCGGTTAGAGTTTTTATTGTGCCCGGTACAGCATAATTATCAGGTTCGTGAGTTTTTAATCAGCAGGGAGTTAGGATTGATCGCTGAAAGTCTGTTGATTGAAAATAAACGCGGTTATGAAATACTGCATGTGGCATTAAATGCAGAGCTGCCTATATCAAAAGTCGGCTCAAGCATGTGGGATTTTTCCAGGAAGGAGCATCTTGTATATTTGCAGAAAACCATCGAGCACTATCAGCGCATTGCCCGAAGTCCGCAGCACGAGGTAACGGGGATTATTAAACAATATCAAAAGTTACTTCAAACTCAACCTGCCTGCTGATATTATCACCGGCCAAATTATTCCAGAGTCCTATTATGCGCTTGTTGAAAACTGCCGTTCATCCTGAAATCCTTTCTTTAGATCAAAGCACCTTTGTGCGCAACGCCGCCCGCGCGATCGTCCTAAAAGGGGAAATGATTTTAATGCTTTATACTGCCCGGTATCATGATTACACCCTGCCTGGTGGTGGCGTTGATGAAAACGAAAAGGTGGTAGAGGGATTAATACGCGAGCTTCAGGAAGAGACTGGGGCGCAAAATATACGAGATATACAGGACTTTGGTTTATACGAAGAGTTCCGCCCATGGGGCAGAGACGGTTATGAGATCATGCATATGAAATCATATTGTTATGTTTGTCATATTGATGCTCAACTCGGTGCAACAAAATATGAAGATTATGAAGTCAAAAATGGCATGAAACCTGTCTGGCTGAATATTTATGATGCGATTAAGCATAATCAGTCAACCATGCTGAATAATGATAAAAAGGGCTTATCGATAGAGCGGGAAACGTTTTTATTACAATTAATTGCACAGGAGCTGCTTGAGCAGAAGGCGCAGGCCAACGCAAGTTAGGTGGTATTTTCAGCCGTCAGCTAATCGCCTAAACTCGAAAATACCTGACAAATTTTAGTTGTTGATGCGGCGCTTTAAGCGTCGCATCCTCTGCCTCGCCTTAATTACTGATCAACAGTCTGATTTTCAGGAAACTCCGGTAAAAAGCTGCCGTCATTATTGGGATAGACAACAAACTCACCGTGGTATTTCACTTTCGATTTATAATCGGTCTTTTTATATAAAAGTAAATTCTGGGCAAAGGCAAAATCAATAATTTGTTGCTGATTTCCTCGCACATATAAAGAGATAGGCGTGACTAAGTTATCCTGCTCATCAAAACAATCTACAATTTGCTGTGCACAAACTATCAGTGAGTCTTTACCGCCACTGTGGCGATTAAGCCTTTCTCCGACGGTTAAATCCGTTGTCACCATCCACTGTTCTTCTTCAAGCTTTGCATAAAGTTTTTCAAGCTGGTTTTTATTTACCGCCTGGACCTGCTTATTCTCATCCAACACTTCGCTGTAACACTTTTCTAAATAGATAAACTGACGTTTCAGACCGGCATTTTTACCCAGACTGCGTGCTTGTCTTTGCCAATTCAGTAAAGTAGGCACAACAATAGGATCAAAACGTTTTTTTTTCATGGCTGTTGTTACCCATGCGCCCAAATAATGTGCTTCGCTGAGCGGGTTATGAGGCGTTCTACCGGATTGTTGAGAGTCTGATAATTCAGTTAAAGCCGTGTTGAGCAGTTTATAAATTTCGGTGGAGAAGAGAATCATGTGATTCCTTATTGTATTCTAATTGAAATAATCCGCCATTATATAGTCAAACAAGTGACAAATATAATATTCAATTGTTAACGATAAGAATTTTCGCAGACCAGATGGTTTAAAAAAGATAAACGCATCACTGTCTATTACA
>NZ_JBFGZY010000238.1:0-1812 GCF_041586535.1 Psychromonas sp.
ACTCATTTATACTTGCTAAAATGAATGCTAGCTGTGTTATTGATTTTGTAATTAGAACAACTAGTTACTGCAATCAATGCCTTGCTTTCATCCATTTTTTCTACGCCTAAATAGATCATCTAATTATCGGAATTGGTATTATTTATCCGAAATATAGCACTTTTTTTGTGATATGAATTTTACAATGTAAAAACAACACCCTGCCAGTGCGCCATAAAGGTGTGCATTAATTAATACCTCGGCGGCAATTAACTCTATGGTACTTTGCATTGCGCCAAAGATTTGTTCATAAATAATTTTAATGGCGAAACCCGCTCCTAACAGATAACCCCAGGGATCTTTTCTGGCAATATCCTGTGCAACCCCATAACTGAACAGAGCGTGCAAAACACCTGATAAACCGACATACCAGATAACCTGGCGTTCGAAGAAAAACAGGCATAAGCCGATAAATAAACTGCTGAAAAGAATTATTGGAAAAATTTTCATGGTCTTATATAAATCAATAAATAAGCCCAAGGTAATAATTAATCCGGCGATATTCATCAGCAGATGATTAAAATTAGTATGGCAGAAGGTCGCAGTGAAAAGCCGCCAAATTTGACCTTCTGCGATGCCATTATGATAATATGCAAGCATTTCACTTGCTGTTGGTTCAAACAGATAAACCGCAAGCGTAAATAATATGATCAATGCCGTTTCGAGAAAAAGAGAGCGCATCTGTTTCCTATAAAGAGGTTTTTATAAATGAGCAAAAGAGCCCTTTGCAAATGTTGTTTAAAAGCTCAATCGACCTGCATCTGTGCAACCATAGAGTCTATTGATAATCAGCACTTTTTGCATGTATTGCAAGATCCCAGCGAAGAAAAAAAAGCGCTAGGGACTGCGAGAATCTTAGCATTGTCATTAAAACGTTCAAAAATCACTGTCGGAGAGGTGTTTGATGAAAGCTTGTTTGACTTGCAGAATAGTTTTTTAGTTTTTCCGGATCCCCCGGCAACACCCGCAGAGTTGCTTGCTGAGCATAAAGAAGTAAATTCCGAGAGTGTTTTTATTTTACTCGATGGCAGTTGGAAAAAAGCTTATAAGTTACTAATGAGTAATCCTTTTTTACAGAAGTTGCCGAAAATATCAATTCATGCTGAGCAAAAAAGCCAGTACCGTATTCGCAAATCACCACGTGATGATGGTTTATCAACGGTTGAAGCTGGCTATTATTTACTTGCCCAGTTAGAAAATAACCCGGAAAAGTTTAGCCCCTTGTTAAGCAGCTTTAAAGCGATGATCGATCATCAAATATCCCTGATGCCGCCGGAGATATATAAACAGCATTATCTGGATAAAAAATGAAAAATAGGCAGGTGTTATCCGATAATTAAAAATAAGGGGAAAGCAATGTTAAAAATTTCAAATGCCATCCAGATTGCAGACTGGGAAATAGAGATGAGCGCGATCCGCGCTCAGGGGGCCGGCGGACAGAATGTGAATAAAGTGTCCAGTGCCATTCATTTACGCTTTGATATTAAAAAATCCAGATTACCGCCTTTTTATAAAGAAAGGTTATTAGCATTATCCGACAGCCGTGTTACCAGCGACGGGGTCATTATTATTAAAGCGCAGAATTATCGCACCCAGGAGAAAAACCGGGATGATGCTTTGCAGCGTTTAAAAGAGTTAATATTGTCTGCGGTGGCGGTGCAAAAAGTGCGTCGTGCAACCAAAGCAACCAAGGGATCACAACAACGCCGTATGGATAAAAAAACACAGCACGGAAAAACCAAAAGTATGCGCAGCAAAAAAATTGATTATTAG
>NZ_JBFGZY010000239.1:0-1790 GCF_041586535.1 Psychromonas sp.
AATGCCGCTCAGATAAACAGCATCGTATTGCAGAAGCTTTTCGATTAATGCGGGTGAGTCCGGTTGGTCAAAGAGATATTTGGCTGCGGAATCACTGCGCCAGTAATGGAAACAGCGCTCGCCGCTATCGTCAGTTTCAATGTAATATAATCCTGGCTGTTTAGCGCTTAATTGCGGGATAAGGCTGGTATCTATACCCTCCTCCTGCCATTTTTCGAGCATATCAGCGCTGAATGGATCATTACCCAATGCTGTTACATAACTTGTTTTGATTCCGTGAGATTGTGTCAGGCGCGATAAGTACAGCGCGGTATTAAGCGTATCTCCACCGAATGTCTGTTTAAGCCCATCACCTTTTTTTTGTAGCTCAACCATACATTCGCCAATGATCGCGATGTTTAATGATTTCATTTGGTTACCTTAACAATTGAAGTTGTGCAGTGCCGACGCACCTTTTTAAACAAAGGCAGAGCCATAAGGGTATTTTTATAACACCCGTCTGCATAAATATCCGGCCATTGTTGCTTGTAAAAACAACGACAACAGCGCAGCTTTCAATCCCAATAGCCTACTATCGCTATATCAAGCCCTTGTTTGTAATTTTTCCATTTAATTAAGTAAAATGGTAATGGGCTTGATACAACGGTTCAAATCTTCCCGTGCGTTTGCTGTGCAGCAAAGAAGAGGTTTATGATGACTATTCTAGGGTCTGTTGATCTTTCGCGGTTAATTTTTGTTCGAGATAAAAGCGTTTTAATCTCGACGCGAGGTGTGTAGCTTAGTCATTTTAAGTAAATACCTCGCAACAAAGAGTAAAACGCTTTTAGCCGACCCCTTCGGGCTGCGCTTGTTGGTTCTTTCTACTGCGTTATCGCCTGTTCATGTAGAATAACTACACTACACAGGCTCTGCCTTGTATAAAGAAGCAACAAACTGCTGCAAAAACAATCTCGAAAGATCAACAGACCCTAAACAGTATTAATTTTTTTAAGCTGCATTATCAGCCCGGAATTATTTTTGACGGTTGCCATATTCTTTTGGCTAAGGTCTGCTTATCCTGAGCCTGTCACTAACTTACGATTACTCAGGAGCTTTTTATTGTGCCAGCTTGAATACTTCAATTGCTTTATTGCCAAGGCCTTTGGCAATAGCCCCCTATTTCATACCCTTTGCCCGGTTTGTAAACCAGTTTAGTTGGAAAACTCCATGCTAAAATCGGGGATCTAAAAGTTCGCAACTCAAACGAGCATTAAAACAGTCATATCAGCAACCAGTCCGGATAAATCCTTACGGAGTAGTTAAGCTTTTCTTTTAAAGATAATAATGTATTACAAATAAAATGCCAAGTAAAAATGATAAAAGCATGCTTCAGAGCACACTTTGAAATTTATAAAATTGATCGCTGTGGAAAAATTCACCTGACAATTATTTTAAATAAAGAGCTGGAGCGTACGAGCCCGTAATCTCTTATCTACCATTCACAGCTTCAGATAGGCGTCCTGCACTAAATAGCAATTCTATTTAACCCTGTTATTCCATCGTTGCTGCAGCCTATTTTTACAATAGGATTGATTCTATATCTGCCAGCCGATAGCAGATCTCTTATCCGTGCGGGTAGTACTTTACTGATTTGCTTGGAATTGAATATTTATACCAAATCCGATAATTATCTATTCATTTATGCTTGTTAAAATGAATGCTAGCTAGACATAAAACTACGTTTTAGTCTTTGTTATTGATTTGATTCAGAACGTCCTGTTCTTCACCACTTTGTGGCCAGCTAAAGCTGT